>CAZTJX010000028.1:0-12398 GCA_964613755.1 uncultured Demequinaceae bacterium
GCTCCTGGCAGGTACCAGCCCAGGACCGATCGGTGTACCAGGTCCACACGTAGCGGTGCGTCCAGCGGTTGTACACCGGTAGCCAGCCACGGGGCCCGACGGCAGAGGTCGCATCGCCGATCGCATCGCCCGTGGTGCACGAGACTTGCTGCACCGTCGGCGAGCCTTGGGCGAGGATGTCATTGCCCCAGTTCTTGCCGAGGTCGAAGCCCAGGTAGATCGGCAGGCCCGCCACACCGTGCGTCGGCGCGGGCGCCTTGCCCACGAGTCGCTTGAAGCCGCCGAACTCGTAGTTCGGAATCTCGAGGACCGTCCCCACGCTTGCGAAGTCGTAGGCGCCACGATCGTCCTTGACCCACATAGAGACGAGGACCTCACCGGAATCGGAGTACGTGTGACTCGCCGTCGTCCCGAGGACCACGGTGCCGTCACCGAAGTCGAAGGCGGTCTCGACCACGGTCCCGTCCGGGTCGTAGCTGGAGGAGGCGTCGACGGTCACCGTGGTGCCGTGGTGCTCGATCGTCGCACTCGCGATGGGGTTCTTGTTTGGCAGGGGCTCGACGTCCCACTGGAACTGGAACGGCTCGCCGCCAGGATCCACCTCAATACCGGTCAACTCGGCCGTCCACTCGCCGACCTCCGGCTCGGCGATCTCCAGCGATTCCCAGGTCGAACCTCGGTTCGTCACCATGCTGACCTGGCCCGTGTCGCGGTCGAAGACCTCTCCGCTCGGCGAAATGAGTGTGACCTTGATGTCGCTTCCTCGGAACCGAACGGAAGTTGAGAGAGTCGTGCTCGACGTAACGGAGAAGGTCGAAGACAATGTCTGGTTCTGGACAATCATGCCCAGCCAGCCTGCAAGGGGTTGGGTGACTTGCTTGACGAACTCCCGGGAGATGAGCTCGTGTCCAAGGGCGTTCGGGTGGAACGACTCCATGGCTTCGATCTCAGCAACAATGACATCTTCTCCGGTCGTCGGATCGACTCCGGGATGGAAGGTGAGGCGCGGATTGATCCCATTCATGAACCAGTACGCCGAGTCTTCGGATGAACAGATCTCGAATCCTTCGCCGACGTCATAGATGTCGATGTACTGAGCCCCTTCGGCCTTCGCCGAGCGCCTGATGATGTCATCGAGCCATCGGATCTGTTCGTTCATCCACATGCGGTCGGTGCCTCGGACAAACTGACAGCGACCCGCGAGTTCGGACTCGTCGAAGAAGCGCGGATAGCCGAGCACATAGATCTGTGCGTAGGGAGCCCGCTCGTGGATCTTCCGAATCAGGGTCTTCAGCGAAGCCCGGTGAATCAGTTCGAGGATCGAGTCGGTGAGTTCATCACCGAACTTCCTCTCGCATATGTAGTTGCGCAAAGGGGTATCGACGGCGTCCCACCCCGAGCCTTCAAGACACCCCTGGAGCACTCTGGAGAAGCCCACATCGTTTCCCCCCATCCCGATGGTGACAACGGCGGTTTCGGCGTCGACCCTTTCGAGGGCGCTCAACGTGTTGCTACCGGATAGCCCCCGGTGGTCGGTGTTCCACACGTCTCGAGCCGGATCGGACCAAGGGATCGTGGACCCCTGGGGGACGTCAACATAGATGCCCCCCCAGGGAACACCCCCGCTACCACCAGGTATCCCACTCCCGATCGTGGCACCGCTGCAAGCCCAGAACTCGAAGGGTCGCTCGCCGAAGAAGTCCCGCTGGTTCAGGAGCGCTGGATAGGCTCTCCACGAGCGATGGCAGTAGTTCGTCCCGTAGATGTCCGTGTCCGTGTTGGAGTAGTTCTCAGTGCCCTCACCCGACTGAAACGAGTCGCCCAGAGCGACGTACTTGTACTCCGACCACGGGATTCCTGTGTCGCCGGTGTCTGGCTGAGCCTTGAGCCACTCCTCGTACCAGGCTTCCCAGTCCGTGACGGGCTCGCCGTCGAAGCCGAGCCCAGGGGGATACTCCGGCTCCGGGGGGATCGCTCCGCGATCTGCGACGATCCACCGGGACGAGTATCCAAGGGCAATCGCCGAGACTCCCGTGGCATCGGGGAACGGCGTCGGGACCGTCAGATCGCCAACAGAGTGATCCTCCGTCTCGAAGCCGCGGTACAGGTTCTGCCCCCAGGTCCAGAGGGTCCTGTCGCTCCCGATCGCATAGGTGGTGTAGTTGAGCGACGCGACCTTGGCGACTCCCGCCAGTCCTTGCACCTCCACGGGAGCGTCGACAGCCACCTTGGTACCGTTGCCCACCCGCCCGTGCGTGTTCTGGCCCCATGCCCAGAGACTCCCGTCCGACATGATCGCGTAGCCAACGCCTCCGATGGTGGCGACATCGACGACGTCGGCGGGGAGGTCAGGCTTGAACGGCGTTGGATACGGCGTGGTCGAGCCCGCGGGATCCGTCAAGTACGAACCCTCGCCCCACGCCCACATCTCCCCCTGAGCGGTAATCGCGTACGCGCCGTTGTAGGTACCAACAACCCGCACCGCGTCCTGCACAAGAGGAACCTGCACGGGCACTAGGACTATGGGCGACTCGAGTCCGTCGCCAAGACTGCCTCCCGCTCCCGACCCCGCGGCCCACACCGTACCGTCGGACTTGACCGCGTAGTACGCCCCGAAGTAGGGATCCGCCGACAGCGAGACGACGTTCGAGAGGCTCTCGACCCGCATCGGATCTGTCTGCCAGCTCGACGGCGTGCCCCATTCCCTGTTCGTATTGCCCCAGACCCACACTTCGCCCGTGGTCGTCCTGGCCGCCACAGCCCCCGACGCCGTCGTAACGATCTCGGCAACTGGAGGCAGGCCCGGGATGACCTCGGGAGTCGAGAGGGGGAGGCTCGTTCTTCCCCGACCGGTCTCACCCAAGAACGACTCCCCCCAGGACCAGAGGCTCCCGTCGGACGTCAGAGCGAACGCTGTCGACCGGTTAAACATGACGGTGATCGAGACGGCGTTCGCGATGCCGAGAACCTTGCCCGGGCTGGTGCGGCTCGTCGTGGTGCCGTCTCCGAGCTGGCCGGCGGCGTTGTTGCCCCACGCCCAGACGTCCCCGGAGGGGTCGAGCGCCAAGGCGAAAGCGCTCCCCCCCTGGACGTCGACCATGTCGTGCAGGTCCGGAATCTGCGTCGGGATCGCAACGTAGCCATTCGTCTCGGTTGCGGGAATCCCCGCCATGCCCTGACCCCAACCCCACACGCCCCCCGCGGTGGGATAGGTCGGCGCCGGGTCACCCTCGTCCGCCATGGACGCACTCGCCGGAACGACCATAGCGAGAGCGAGCGTCAGCGCGATCGCGAAACGTTGGGCAGTGGCTTTCGATGACATGACGATTCCCCCATCTGCGTGCAGTCCGTTGGTCCTTCGGCCACCATAGCGACCATCCGTCGGTCCCGCCGGGTGAGGCGACAATTGTCCAGAAGCGAGGTTTCGCGGCGTTGCCACAAGTTTGGTCCGCTTCAGGAGTGCCCCGCCCCCGCGGTCGCCTTCCGTGTCCGTCGCCGGACGCGCGGCGCTGCGCACGCGGGCTCAACTGGGCCCAAGTCCGACGGGCTTGCGCGTCGGCAGAATCGCACCCCAGATCGCGGCGATGAGCATGCCGAGCGCGACCAAGGCTCCGCCGAGGTAGATCACCACGACCGCCACCGCAACCGGCACGCCGGGGACCCACGCCACGACCGCGGCGATCGCGACGTACGTGAGACCGGCCGCGGCCCCGACGGGCATGAGGGCTAGGCGCGTCACGGGCACCTCGCGGCGGTGGCGGAGGTTGCGCCACAGCAGCAAGCCAGCGACGACGTAGCAGCCAGCGGCGAACAGCTGGCGCGGCGCTGAGATGCCGTCCGCGGTGTTCGCGTACAGAATGAACAGCCCGAAAACCATGGCGAGAATGGTCGTGATCCACCCGAGGCCCGCCCGGTTCGGCAACGCGTCCCGTGCGAAGTCCTCCACCGGGCCAGCGCGCCGTGCCCACACCACGACTCCCCACACGACGAGGAGCGAACCCCCGAGCGCAAAGGCCGTGATCATCGGCTCCACCGTCCCGTACATCCCCCCGGAGATCACCCCAACGATCACGAGCGCCACCCACCGCCCGCGCGGGCCGAGGGCGCGCAGCGGGCGGGGCAGGAGCCCCGCGAGGCGCGGCTGACGCGCCATCACCTGCTCGGCGAGGATGATCGGCGCGATCGTCGAGACGAAGGCGTGCCAGAACCCGGTGATCACGATGAGCGACGGCCAGTGGACGAGCCCCGTGTAGGGGTTGTCGTAGTCCGTCGAGTTCCACAACACCAGGGTGATGTAGAACTCGTAGAGCCCCATGATGAGCCCGGCGCTCCACAGCGCCGTCAGCGTCGGGCGGGCATTGGTGCGCAGGACGATCGTCGCGAGCAGAAGCACCTGCATCCCGTACACGGGGACGAGGAGGATCCACGCGAGCGGGAGCAGGAGTCCCCAGGGTGAGGACGCGATGGAGACCTCGGCAAGCGCGATGGAGAGGGTTGCGACAAGAACCGCGGTGCGCCAGCGCGCCTTCATGGCCGCGTCGCGCGGATCGCCTCCACGAGCGCGCGGAGCCGTGGGTGGTCGAACAGCGAGTCGAGGACGACGGGAAGCCCCCGCCCGTCCGTGAGGGGCACGCCCCAATTGGGGTGCTCGCGGTCGGTGCCGGGTTGGTTCTGGATGCGCAGGTCACCCACGGCATCCGTGAGCGCGACCCCCGCGAGGAGCGCGGGCGCTGCCATGATGGCCCGGTGGATCCCGACTAAGACGTCCTCGTCGCTTGGGTCCTCGCCCGATGGACCCGGCGCCGCCCACCCGCGCGAGACGAGGAATGCGATCATCGCGGCCCGCTCCGCGGCGGCCTTAGCGCGCACCTCCTCCGCGGGTTGCGCTAGGAGCCCGAGCTTCTCGCGTAGATCGGCCCCCGCGCCCGTCAGGTATGCCGCCGTTGGCGGGAGGTCGTGCGTCGTCGCCGTCGCGAGCACGTCAGAGCGCTGGTGCTCGGGTGGCCGGAATCTCCCATCCGGCTCGCGCTCCCACCACGCCACCGTCGTGCCAAGAATGCCGCGAGAGGCGAGGTAGTCCTCGACCCACGGCTCGACGGTCCCGAGGTCCTCGCCGATCACCATCGCGCCCGCGCGTTCCGCCTCCAGGCACAGCACACCGAAGAGCGCCTCGTGGTCGTAGCGGACGTACGCGCCGTCACTCGCGTCACGGGAGCCGTCGTCGGAAATCGGCACCCACCACAGGCGGAAGAGGCCGATGACGTGGTCAATGCGCAACGCCCCGGAGTGCCGCAGAGCCGAGCGGACGACCGCGCGGAACGGCTCGTACCCTGCGTCCTCCAGAGCGCGGGGAAGGAAGGGCGGCTGGGTCCATTCCTGGCCCTTCTGGTTGTACATGTCCGGGGGGGCGCCGACGCTGACGTCGCGCGCAAGCACGGACGCGAACGCCCACGCATCTGCGCCAGTGGGGTGCACCCCCACCGCGAGGTCCGTCATCACTCCTATGGCCATGCCCGCCCGGAGCGCGGCATCCTGCGCCGCCCCACGCTGCTCGTCGGCGATCCACTGAAGCCAGGCGTAAAAGGTGACCCGGTCGGCATGTGCCGATCGAAGCGCCGCGACTCCAGGAGCGGTGGGCGAGGCGAGGTTGGAAGGAAGCGGCCCGGCCTCCCCTGCGGCCCCGCGCGTCTCGGCGATGACGCACCACGCCGCGAAGTCCTCGAGCGCCTCCCCCTCGCGCTCACGGAACGCCAGGAACGCACCCTCCCGGGCGGCGGTCCTTGGCAGGCGAAATACCTGCTCGAGGGCATCACGCTTGGCCTGCCAGATGGGGTCGCGGTGGATGAGCGAGGGGCTGAGCGACGCCGCGCGCGGCTTCTCCGCCGCCCAGTCGATGAGCGAGCGATCCGCGCCGGGCATGTAGGAGACCTCGGGGATGTCCTCGACGCGGATGTAGATCGGGTTGATGAAGAGCCGCGACGACGGCAGGTAGGGCGAGGGTGTGAGGGGAACGATGGGCTCTGCGGCGTGAAGCGGATTGACGAGCATGAAGTCCGCGCCGGTCTTCGCCGCCGCCAGAGTGCACAGGTCGCGCAGGTCGGCGAGATCGCCGATCCCCCATGACGCCCGCGAACGCACGGAGTACAGCTGGGCCATGAAGCCCCAGCGGCGCGCGCGTACCTCCGGAGGAATCTCGAGCCGCACGGGTGCGACGATGAGGCGTCCCGTCGCAAGCGCGGGGGCGGCGCCCACGTGCGCCGTGAGCGTGTGATAGCCCACGGGCAGATCGGCGGGGAGCCGGAAGATCGCGCGGCGGATCGCCGGGTGGCGTACGTGGTGGATGCCCGGCGCGGGCCCGTCGTCTTCGGCCGAGTTCTCGGTGGGCGCCTCCGCCGACGGCTCGTCCTCGACGCGCGCCTGCTCGAGGCTCATCGCGAGTCCCGACTCCAGCGTGAGCGTTAGCTCCGCTGTCGCGCCCTCCGCGACGTGGACAGCGATCTCGCCGCCGTCGCCCGCGCGCCGCACCGTCACGGGTGGAAGGGGTCGCGTCCGCCGCTCAGATACCAGACGGTCGTACGCGGCCTGGCACGCCGCGTCGTCCCCCGCCTCGATTCCCATCGTCGCGAGGATCGCGCGGATGGCGTGAGCCGAGCTGGAACGGCGCTCCCCGTCGTACGCGGCGTACGTGGCGGCGACCCCGCACTCCTCCGCCAGGCGCGCGAGCGCGGCGGTGGGAGCGTTGACGCGCGAGTGCGGCGCAGGCGGGGTGTCGCTCACGTCCCCATCCTGCCAGAGCGGTCACGCGGTCCGATCGTCCCGTTACCCTGGAACCCATGAGATCTCTGATTGCATCGCAGGCGACCACCGGATGGTGGAGTTCGACCACCTCAACGCTCGGCGACTGGTGGCATTGGATCCTCGACCGGAGCGAGACCGCGGGCAAGGTGCTGCTGACCATCGTCCTGGCAATCATCCTGTGGATCATCGGGCGCCTCCTGATCCGCGCCGCGACCAAGGGCATCCGCGACGGCATCTCCCGGAGTGAGCGACGCACGCGCAAGCTCCTTCTCAGGGCGAACCTCCCGGTTCCGGAGCCGACGTTGGAGGATCAGCTCGAGGAGATGCGGCGCGTCCAGCGCGCCCAGACCATCGGTTCGGTGCTCAGGAGCGTACTGACCATGGCGATCGTCGCGATGGCCGCTATCTCGATTCTCGGCGTCTACCAGGTGAACGTCGGGGGCGTGATCGCGGCCGCCGGGATCGTGGGTGTGGCGCTCGGCTTCGGCGCGCAGTCTCTCGTCAAGGACCTGCTGAGCGGGATGTTCATGCTCATCGAGGATCAGTACGGCGTGGGCGACGTCATCGACACCGGGCAGGCCACCGGTCTGGTGGAGCACGTCGGGCTTCGCTCCACGCGCCTGCGCTCGCTCGACGGCACCGTGTGGTTTGTGCCAAATGGGGAGATCCAGCGTGTCGGCAACATGTCGCAGTTGTACTCGCGCGCGAAGATCGAGGTGCGGTTCGCGTTCGATGTGGACGTTGACGCCGCGCGCCAGACCATGCTCGACGCGGCGGCTATGGCCAAGGAGAACCCCGATATCGCGGAGTCCATCATCGGCGAGCCCGAGGTCGCGGGTATCGAGGCGATGGACTACAACTCCGTAACCCTCCGCCTCCTGCTCCAGACGAAGCCCATCACTCAGTGGTCGGTCATGCGTTCAATCCGTGAGAACATCCGGGACCTCGTTCTTGAGCGCGGGATCCCGCTCGCGGCACCCGAGGGCGCCCTCCTGCAGCCCACGGCCGAGCTGCCGAAGTCCACGGCCTCTGCCAATGAGAAGCCCCCCGCCTCGTCGAAGGCGAGCCCGCGCTCCTCCGGCGCAGCGAAACGCCGCAGCACTGGCACCAGGAAGTCGTAGCCCCAGGCGCCGGGCTTCTAGCTCGCGTCGGACTCGTCCCCCGCGCGGGCCGCGTCGTCCCCGCTCGACGCTTCGCGGAAGTCCCGGCGCGCGCGACCGACCTGCCACAGCACGACGCCCTCCAGGGCAAGGAGCCCTGCCGCGACGAGTGTCGTCGTCCCGCCCGAGGGGGAGCCGGGCACGTGGTTACCGCGGAGGAAGAGGAAGGCCGTCTCGAAGGGCCAACTGGCGATGAGGAGTCGCGCGCCCAGGCGAGCGAACTTGGCGGGGAGGTCACGGGAGAGCGCGTAGCCCCTCCACAGCAGGAGTGCGCTCGCGGCGGCGGCGAGACCCGCAAGCGCGGCACATGCGACGAGGAGCGCCGCGATCTCGATGGGGATGAACATCGCGGGAGGGACGTCCAACTCTCGCCAGCCCCCGGCCGGGAGGAGGTCATTGAGCCGCGACGTGAGGATGCCCTCGATGGCGATGTAGCCGACGACGCCGGCGAGGAGCCACAGGAGCGCGCGGACCGGCTGTCTCGTCACTCCCATGCCCCGATGGTGGCCTCGCTCCGGGCTTCCGTCAACGGCAGCGGCCGATGCGAACGCGCCGAGTCGACGTCGCGGACGATTCCCCACGCCTCGCGTGTGACGCGGAACTGGCGCGGGAGGGAGCCAGGGACGAGCCATGCCACCGCGTAGCTGGCGAAGACGAGGCCGAGGAATTCGACGGGCCACAAGGCGGCAAGAGTCACGGTCGACTGGCCGTAGTGCGCCGCATCGAGGCTCGGGCTCGCGAGAGCGATCATCCACATGACGGGCAGGAACACCACGACGCCGACGAGGTGCAGACCGGGCAGCGCGACCGCGCCGTACCTCGCGCCGAAGTGATCGATGGCCAGCCCGGCTGACAGCACGTACGCGATGACGGGGGCGGCGGCCCAGAACGGGCGAGGGTCGACCTCTGCGATGGCGTCGGGGGCTCCGGGCCACACGACGACGAACACCCATATCGCGAGGAGCGCGAGCGCCGCGCGTGAGACCGTGACGGAGACGCTCCGCTTCCACACCCGTGCCGTGCGCGAGATGGTACGCGTATCGGCCGCGCTCTCCAACGCTAGCCATAGCAGGGCGCGTGCGATTCTCGCGGGTCGGGGCCGCCGGATCCGAGGGAGACTCGCGGCGCGTCGAGCCACGGCTAAACGTGCGTACGAGAGGGCGGACACGGTGAGGGCCCCTTTCGCGTCGAGGTGAGATGTCGTCGAGGGAACGCTTGCGACAGCACGGACGTTCCGGACAAGTCGGACGTCGCGCTCGCGGTAGCCTCGGAGCACAAGCGAGAGAGGAGTCGGCCGTGACGGAGATCGACGATCCGTGGGCGTCGGTTGCCGTCGTGACCGGCCTCGACGTGCTCACTCTCCGTGCGCTCGGCGCGACGACGTTCGAGGGCGACTCCCTCCCCGTCCCAGGCGGTCGCGTCTTTGGCGGCCAGGTACTTGGCCAGGGCGTCGTCGCCGCGGGACGTACCGTGGACGAGGACCGGCACATTCACTCGCTCCACGCCTACTTCCTCCGGGCAGGCGACGCAACCAAGCCGATCCGGTTCGAGGTCGAGGTTCTCCGCGACGGCGGCTCCTTCTCCGCACGCCGCGTCCACGCCCTCCAGGAGGACCGCCCCCTCCTGAGCATGATTACGTCGTTCCAGCTCACCCAGGACGGCCCCGAGCATACGGTCACCATGCCAGAGGTGCCGAGCCCCGAGACGCTACCGTCCGGCGTCGACATCCTGCGGCCCTTCGAGGGGCACCCGATGGCAGACTTCTGGCTGAAGGAGGCCCCCTTCGACGTGCGCCACATCGAGGGCTCGATCTTCTACAAGGCAGACCCGCACCCCAAGCAGTTCCAGACCGCGTGGATGCGGGTTCGCGAGCCGCTCGATGTCCCCGAGCTCACGCACCGCGCGCTCATCGCGTTCGGGTGCGATCAGGTGATCCTCGAGCCGCTGTTGCGCCGCCATGAGTTGTCGTGGACCACCAAGGACCTCTCCTTCGCGAGCCTCGATCACGCGATGTGGTGGCACCGCCCGGCACGCGCCGACGAGTGGCTGCTCTTCGTCCAGGACACGCCATCCGCGCAAGGCGGGCGGGGTCTCACGGGCGCGTGGGTGTTCGCCGAGGACGGCCGACTCGTCGCGAGTGTCGCCCAAGAGGGCATGATCCGGCTGCCCGAGTAGCGCGGCGCTAGTTCCGCGTGAGCTTGCGGTACGTGACGCGGTGCGGGCGCGCGGCCTCGGGCCCGAGGCGCTCGATCTTGTTCTCCTCGTAGGACTGGAAGTTGCCCTCGAACCAGAACCACTCCCCCGGCTTCTCGGCCGTGCCCTCGTAGGCGAGGATGTGCGTCGTCACCCGGTCGAGGAACCACCGGTCGTGGCTCACCACCACGGCGCAGCCGGGGAATTCGAGGAGCGCGTTCTCCAGGCTTCCGAGCGTCTCGACGTCGAGGTCGTTGGTGGGCTCGTCGAGGAGGAGGACGTTGCCGCCCTCCTTGAGCGTGAGCGCGAGGTTGAGCCGGTTGCGCTCTCCGCCGGAGAGGACGCCGGCCGGCTTCTGCTGATCCGGGCCCTTGAATCCGAAAGCGCCCACGTACGCGCGGGACGGCATCTCGACAGCACCGACCTTGATGTAGTCGAGTCCGTCCGAGACGACCTCCCACAGCGACTTCTTGGGATCGATCCCGCCGCGGCCCTGGTCCACGTAGCTGACCTTGACGGTGTCTCCGATCTTGAGCTCGCCCGAGTCGAGGGGCTCCAGCCCGACGATGGTCTTGAACAGCGTCGTCTTCCCGACACCATTGGGGCCGATGACGCCGACGATGCCGTTGCGCGGGAGCGTGAAGCTGAGGCGCTCGATGAGGACGCGATCGCCGAAGCCCTTCTTGAGGTCCTTGGCCTCGAGCACGAGGTTGCCCAAGCGCGGGCCCGGCGGAATCTGGATCTCCTCGAAATCGAGCTTCCTCGTCTTCTCGGCCTCCGTAGCCATTTCCTCGTACCGCGCGAGACGGGCCTTGGACTTGGTCTGACGGCCCTTCGCGTTTGACCGCACCCACTCAAGCTCGTCCTTCAGGTGCTTGGCGAGCTTGGCGTCCTTCTTGCCCTGCACCGCGAGCCGGGCACCCTTCTTCTCCAGGTAGGTGGAGTAGTTACCCTCGTATGGGTAGGCACGGCCGCGGTCGAGCTCCAAGATCCACTCGGCGACATTGTCGAGGAAGTAGCGGTCGTGAGTCACGGCGAGCACGGCGCCGGAATACTTGGCGAGGTGCTGCTCGAGCCACAGGACGGACTCGGCGTCGAGGTGGTTCGTGGGCTCGTCGAGGAGCAGCAGGTCCGGCTTCTCCAAGAGGAGCCTGCACAGCGCGACGCGCCGACGCTCGCCACCGGAGAGGGTAGCGACGGTGGCGTCGCCTGGCGGGCAGCGCAGGGCATCCATCGCCTGCTCCAACTGGGAATCGAGATCCCACGCGTCGGCGTGATCCAGCTCCTCCTGGAGCGTGCCCATCTCCGCGAGGAGCGTGTCGAAGTCCGCGTCCGGCTGGGCCATGAGCTCGGAGATCTCGTTGAAGCGATCGAGCTTGGCCTTGAGCGGCCCGACGCCCTCCTCGACGTTGCCAAGAACGTCCTTCTCCTCGTTGAGCGTCGGCTCCTGCATAAGGATGCCCACGGTGTAACCGTCGCTCAGGCGCGCCTCGCCGTTCGAGGCCTGCTCGAGCCCGGCCATGATCTTGAGCACCGTGGACTTGCCGGCTCCGTTCGGCCCGACGACGCCGATCTTGGCGCCAGGGTAGAAGGCCAGCGTCACGTCGTCGAGGATGACCTTGTCGCCGTGCGCCTTGCGCGCCTTGTGCATTTGGTAGATGAACTCAGCCACTGGAACTCCGAGGGTTGGTCGCGATGGATTCGGCGCCTAGCCTACGCGCTGGAGGCCAGCTCCCCACGCGCTCGCGCCGCACATGGCGAAGGCCCCGGCGCCTGGGCGTCGGGGCCTCGCGGTGAACTAGCTGTTCCTGCGTCGACCCCCGGTCATGCGGCCGACGAGGACGACGAGGCCCGCCGCGACGAGTACGCCGATCACGTAGCCAATGAGCTTCGAGCCGTCTCCGACGCGGTCCCAGATGTAGAACCCGCCCCACACGCCGACGATCCCGATGACGATGGTCAGGAGGAGGTTGACGTCACGGCCGGCAACCATGCGGCCGAGCCATCCGACGATGGCGCCGATGACGATGAGAATGAGAATGTCCATGAAACGCTCCTTCGAGTGGCGCCTCATGGTGCACCATCGGGGCGACCGCCAATACGCTCTGCGCCGGGCGGCCTTCGCAGTCTACTCCCCATTCTTTACTTTTGCTTTACCTTCTCTCGAACTACGCGCTGAGGGCGAGCTCCTCGTCCACCGGCTCCGAGGCATCGGTGGCCTCCTCGGCCGCGCGCGTAGTCTCGTCG
>CAZTJX010000029.1:0-12073 GCA_964613755.1 uncultured Demequinaceae bacterium
AAGGGTTCCGTCCTTGCGGGCTGGCGTGTCCTTCGCTGCAATCCGTGGAGCTACGGTGGCGTCGACGACGTTCCCGCCGTTGGCGAGTCACTGTTTCGACGCACCACCGCTCCGATCATTCACGTTTCCATAACGAACTAGTACTGGGGGACCGCTCTTGTTTGAACTTCTGAGGTACATCGAAATCCCCGTTTCCTACGTGCTTGTCGGCTGGTACAAGGCGCTGACATTCCTGGGTCTCGACGGGGATTCGGGTTGGACCTGGGCCTTTGCGATCGTCGGACTCGTGATCACGATCCGGGTGATCCTGATTCCCCTGTTCGTGCGACAGATCAAGGCGCAACGCGCGATGCAGCTTCTTGCGCCCGACCTGAAGAAGGTTCAGGCGAAGTACAAGGGGAAGAAGGACCAGGCATCGCGCGAGGCGATGAGTCGCGAGACGATGGAGCTCTACAAGAAGCACAAGACGAATCCGTTCTCCTCGTGCTTACCCCTCTTGGTCCAGTCCCCCATCTTCTTCGCGCTGTTCCGCGTCCTCAACACCCATCTGAAACCCGACGCAGACGGCGCCTATCACCCCTTCGGGGCGTTGAGCGCGCGTCTTGCTGAGCAGGCGCACGACGCGACGATCTTTGGTGCGAGCATCTCCCAATCGTTTAATGGCACGAGCGAGGGTGCCGTCAAACTCGTGGCGGCCGTTCTCATCGTCATGATGGTGGGCACGACGTTCCTGACGCAGCGACAGTTGACGCGCAAGAACATGCCAGCGTCGGCGCTCGAAGGGCCGGCCGCCCAGCAGCAGAAGATGCTCATGTACATGCTTCCGTTCATCTTCGTGTTCTCCGGGCCGTTCTTCCCGATCGGAGTGTTGATCTACTGGACGACGACGAACGTCTGGAGCATGGGTCAGCAGTTCTATGTGATCCGACGCAACCCCACGCCGGGGTCGGAGGCACATCGGCTGTACCAGGAGCGTCTCGCCGCGAAGGCGAAGGCGTCCGGCGATGGCCTCCTTGCCAACGAGCCGGAGGCGCCCGCCGCGCCGGTGACGACGCAGCGCGTCCAGCCGCGGCGCAAGAACCGCAAGCGCAAGTAGCCCACCGCAACGCCTTTCGGGGCGCCGCGCACCTAAGCGAAGGAACGAAGATGAGCGAGACCTCAGGCAAGCAGCGCCTCGAACACGAGGGTGACGTTGCCGCCGACTTCCTCGAGGAACTGCTGGACATCCTCGATATGGACGGCGATATCGACATCACGGTGGAGGCAGGCCGAGCGTCGGTCGCGATCATCTCGCCCGATGGCCCCAGCGCGGATCTGAAGCGTCTCGTGGGGCCGGACGGCGAGGTCTTGGAGGCGCTTCAGGATCTTGCCAGGCTTACCGTGCAGGTCGAAACAGGGGAGATGAGCCGCCTCATGCTGGACGTCGCGGGCTTCCGTGCCGGCCGCAAGGAGCGCCTCGCGGAACTGGGTCGCGAGGCGGTGGCCAAGGTCAAGGAGACGGGCGAGCCTTTGTCGCTCGATCCCATGAATGCCTTCGAGCGCAAGGTCGTGCACGACGTGGTTCTGGCGGGCGGGCTCATGAGCGAGTCCGAGGGCGAGGATCCGCACCGCTACGTCGTCATTCGCCCGGCCTGACGTTTCACGTGAAACATCGGCCGTGACGGACGCCAGGGCGCCGCGAGACGCCGAGAGCGGCGCCGAGGATCCCCTCGGCGGGGACCCCCGCCTTGTTCGGTACTTCGGGGAGCGCCTCGACACCGTCGCGGCGTTCAGGGATGCGCTCGCCGCCGAGGGCGAACTCCGGGGCCTCATCGGTCCGCGAGAACCGTCGCGCCTGTGGGAGCGGCACATTCTGAACTCCGCGGCCGTCGTCCCTTTCCTCCCCGAGGGTGCCGTGATCGACGTCGGATCGGGTGCGGGCCTGCCCGGCCTCGTAATCGCCGCGATGGAGCCGGAGCGCGAGGTCATCCTCGTCGAACCGATGGAGCGTCGGGTGGCGTGGCTCAACGAAGCGGCGGATCGGATGGACCTGGAGAACGTCCGGGTGATCCGTGCCCGCGCCGAGTCGATCGCCGGCGTGGTTCGGGCTCCGGCCGTGACGGCACGGGCGGTGGCGCCCCTCGCGAAGTTGTCTCGCTGGTGCGAACCACTTCTGTCCGAGGGGGGTGTCATGCTCTTTCTGAAGGGGAGGGGGGCGGCCGACGAGGCGGCGGCAGTCGCGGGCGCCCTGCGGAAGCTACGGCTCTCGGCGAGCGTGGTCGAGGCTGCGACGCTTCCCGGACTCGAGCCGACCTGGGTCACGCGCGTGGTTCGCGTGGCCCTCGACTAGGAGCGCAGGCCGTCGGCGACTAGAGTCGTACCCCGGTGGCCGTGTCGGGGCAGGGAAGTCCATTGCGGTCCCGACGTTTCACGTGAAACATTGGCGGTACTCCGCCATTAACCGCGGCCTCGGCGTCGCGCCAAGGAGAACGAGTGAACGACCACGGTCCCGGCACCGGCACGGACCGCGCGCGCCATGACGCCTTTTCCGGTGTCTTCGCCGATGATGACAGCCCCCTCGCGCGCGACATGCTCGCGAACGAGCGTATGCTTCGAGAACTCCAGGAGGCGGACTTTCCCCTCCCCGCCCGCACGCGAGTGATCACCGTCTCCAACCAAAAGGGCGGTGTCGGCAAGACCACGACGAGCGTCAACATTGCCGCGGCGCTCGCGCAGCGTGGCGCTACCGTGCTGGTGATCGACGGCGACCCCCAGGGAAACGCCTCGACGGCGATCGGCGTCACGCACACGAGTGGGACGCCCTCCATCTACGAAGTCATGCTGGACGGTCAGTCTCTCGACGGAGTCATGGTGCGCTGCCCCTCGCTGTGGTGCGTGCCGGCGACCATCGACCTTGCGGGTGCGGACATCGAACTCGTCAACGTCATGCGACGCGAGTTCCGCCTGTCCGACGCGGTGCGCGCCTTCCTCGACGCCCACAGCGACGAGTTCCACTACGTCATCATCGATTGCCCCCCGAGCCTTGGCCTGCTCACGCTGAATGCCATGGTGGTCGCGAGCGAGGTGCTCATCCCGATTCAGTGCGAGTACTACGCACTCGAGGGCCTGACCCAACTCATCCGGACGATCGAGATGGTCAAGAAGCACCTGAATCCCGCGATCCACGTATCGACGATCGTCCTCACGATGTACGACGGACGCACCAACCTCGCGCGCGACGTTGCCGACGAGGTGCGTGGCCACTTCCCCGACCAGACGCTGGAGATCACCGTGCCCCGTTCCGTCCGCGTTTCCGAGGCGCCGAGCTTCGGCCAGACGGTCATCACCCATGACCCCCACTCGAGCGGCGCGGTCGCCTATCTGGGAATCGCCCGCGAGATCGCCGTACGCGGAGCGGACGCATGAGCGCCCCTCGCCGGGGTCTCGGCCGGGGACTCGGGGCGCTGATTCCGGTCGAGGGCGACATCACGGATCGGCCGAGCGACGCGTTCTTTGCGCCCTCCCCGGACGCGCGCCGGTCCGGCGGGGTGCGGGAGGAGCTCGTTCCCGTCCCCGGGGCGACGTTCGCCCACCTTCCCCCGGCCGACATCGTCCCCAATCCGCGCCAGCCGCGCACGGACTTTGACACGGAAGCACTGGCCGAGCTCGTCGGCTCCATCAGGGAGGTCGGCGTCCTGCAGCCGATCGTCGTCCGGCCCAACCCCGGCGGTCGCGGATTCGAGCTCATCATGGGGGAGCGCCGCCTGCGCGCCGCGCGTGATGCGGGACTCGAGGCGATCCCCGCGATCATTCGCACGACGGAGGACGGGGACATGCTGCGCGACGCGCTCGTGGAGAACCTCCACCGTTCGCAACTCAACCCTCTCGAGGAGGCCGCGGCGTACCAGCAGCTCCTCGACGACTTCGGCATCACCCACGAGCAACTCGCGGATCGCCTGTCGCGGTCGCGCCCGCAGATCACCAACACCCTTCGCCTGCTCAAGCTCCCGCCGCTCGTCCAGAAACGGGTCGCGGCCGGAGTGCTCAGCGCCGGGCACGCGCGTGCCCTGCTCGGCCTCGTCGAGACGCAGGCGATGGAGACCCTCGCTCAGCGCATCGTGAAGGAGGGGCTGTCCGTCCGAGCGACGGAGGAGGCCGTCGCCGTGGGAGTCAAGACCTCGAAGCCGCGCCGCGCCACAGGCTCCGCGCGCGCGAACGCAGGGGCCTATGACGAGGTTGCGGATCGTCTGGGTGACATCCTTGACACTCGAGTCAAGATCGCAGGTGGGCGGGCCAAGGGCTCGATCGTCGTGGAGTTCGGATCGCCAGAGGACCTGACCAGGATCGTAGGAATCATCGATCCCCGGGGGCGCCGATAGCGGAGGTCGCACCGGACTCCGAGCACCGACCCTTTCGCGGTATCTAGGCGAGGGCGACGATCTCGCGGTAGACCTCACCGAGCGTTCGCTCGGCCGCCTCGATCGCCTGCGGGAAGAGCGACGTCTCGGTCATCCCCGGTGCCACATTGACGTCCAGGAACTGGGCGCCATCCGTGTCGAGGATGAGATCCGTTCGCGAGAGATGGCGGAGCCCCAAGACGCGATGGACGGCCAGGGCGGCGTCTGAGACGGCGGCGGTCTGACCGGCGTCGAGCCGGGCGGGCGCAAAGTACTCCGTGCGGCCTGGGTTGTACCGTGCGTCGTAGTCGTAGTTGCCCTCGGTGACGATCTCCACCGGCGGGAGGGCGTACGCGGACTTTCCTTCGCCGACGACGCTCACGGCCACCTCGACGCCGGACACAGCCTTTTCGATCAAGGCGACCTCGCCGTAGGCGAAGCAGTCCACCATCGCCTTGGGAAGGTCGGCGCGCTCGGTCACGGTTGTCACGCCGAGGGCCGAGCCGCCGCGTGCGGGCTTGACGACCACGGGTAGCCCCAGGCGGTGCACGACCGCGTCGAGGACGTGGTCCGCCCCCAGCTCTCGGAAGAGGCTCTGCGGGAGAGTGACGGAATCGGGGGTGGCGACGCCGTCGCGAGAAACGAGCGTCTTCGCGATGGGCTTGGACCACGCCGCCCTGGCCGACTGCGCGTCGGAGCCGACGTACCTCACTCCGCACATCTCAAGGACGTCCTGCAGCGAACCATCCTCGCCTGCGGCTCCGTGGAGGAGCGGCCAGACGACAATAGGGTCAAGCGCAAGCAAAGCCGGAATCAAGCCATCGTCAACATCGCGAAGTTCGGCGGCCATGCCTGCTTCACGGAGCGCCTCGGCCACACGTCGGCCCGAACGGATGGAGACGTCGCGTTCGTGCGAAAGGCCCCCTGCAAGGATCAAGACATCCACGATTCCTCCTTGGCTCTGAGGGTATTAGGCGAGGTCGGGTGACGGGAAGGAGACGGTTTCCCCGCCGCGGCCCGTTCCCGTCCCGAAGATCTTCACGAGTTCCATCTCCGCGTCGACGACGCCTGCGAGACGACGGACGCCCTCGCGGATCCGGTCGGGGGTTGGGTAGCAGAAACTCAGGCGCATGTGATCCGCGCCCTGACCGTCCATGTAGAAGGCGGTGCCGGACACGTAGGCGACGCGGGCGGTCACGGCCCTGGGCAGCATCGACTTGGTGTCGATCCCGTCCGGCATCTTGACCCAGGTATAGAAGCCGCCAGCGGGAAAGGTCCACGTCGCCTCGGGGATGTGCTCCTCGAGTGCCTCGATGATCGCGTCGCGTCGCTCCCGATACTGCACACGGAAGCTCTTGATCTGGCCGAGCCAGTCGTGGTGCGCCAGGTAGCTTGAGATCGCCATCTGGGAGGCGTTCGACGGGCACAGGATGGCGGCCTCCGAGGCCAGCACGAGCTTCTCCCTGACGGCGTGCGGGGCGACGGCCCACCCCACCCGGAACCCCGGCGCGAAGGTCTTGGAGAAGGAACCGAGATACACGACGCCATCCTCGCTGAGAGAGTGCATCGCGGGGAGGGGTTCCGAATCGAAGCCGAGCAGTCCGTAGGGGTTGTCCTCGACGATCAGGACACCGTGGCGCTCCGCGATCTCGACGATCCGCGGGCGTCGCTCGGAGGAGAGGGTCACGCCGGCCGGATTGTGGAAGTTCGGCACGGTGTAGAGGAGTTTGACACGCTTGCCGTCGGCCTTGAGACGCGTGATCGCCTCGTCGAACGATTCGGGGACGAGGCCGTCCTCGTCCATGGGGACGTGCACGACGTCCGCCTCATGAGCGCGGAAGACTCCAAGCGCGCCGACGTACGACGGCGCCTCCGCGACGATGACGTCGCCGGGGTCGATGAAGATCTTGGTCACCAGGTCGAGGGCTTGCTGCGAGCCGGTCGTGACGACCACGTCGTCGGGATGCGCATGGATACCCTCGAGCTTCATCACTTCGATGATCTGCTCGCGCAATTCCTCGTCGCCCTGGCCGGAACCGTATTGGAGGGCGGTGGCGCCGCGCTCGACGATCAGGCGGCGCATCGTCTCTGCGATCTCCTCGAGCGGGAGGCCAGCGATGTAGGGCATTCCCCCGGCGAGCGAGACCACCTCGGGACGGTTCGCGACCGCGAAGAGTGCCCGAATCTCGGAGGCCCGCATGGCGAGCGCGCGCGACGCGTACGACTCGAGCCAGGGGTCGAGTCGCGTGCCTTCCGGTTCGCCGCTCATGCGCGTCAGTCTCCCACGTCTCGCGAACTGAACGCGCAAGGCTCGGGGTCGGTTCCCCGGGTGGGAAGGACGGGGCAGGGAACCTAGCCGAGGATCTCGTCGAAGAGTGCGGCGATCGCCTGCTTGGGCCGTGCGCCCACGACCGACTTCACGAGTTCGCCGTTCCTGAAGAAGTTCATCGTCGGGATCGTCGTGACCCCATACGCGCGAATGGAGTCCTGGTTGGCGTCGGCGTCGAGTTTGACCACCTTCATGCGCCCGTCGTAGGTCTCGGAGAGTTCGTCGAGAATCGGCGCGATGGCGCGACACGGGGCACACCACGTCGCCCAGAAATCGACGACGACGGGGATGTCGGACTTCAGGACCTCGGCCTCGAAGGTCGCGTCCGTTACGGCGATGGGCTTGGACATCGGGGCTCCTTAATTGGCGGCAGGGGAGGCGGTGGGCGCCCCGTGTTCGGCGAGATCGTCAAGGAAATGCTGGGCGTCGAGTGCGGCGGAACAGCCGGAGCCCGCCGCGGTGATTGCCTGGCGGTAGCGGCTGTCGACGAGGTCCCCACAAGCGAAGACGCCGGGAACGTTGGTTTCGGTGGTGCGGCCCTTGACCTCGACGTATCCCACAGCGTCTGTGGAGACGACGCCGGTGACGAGTTCGGAGCGCGGGACGTGACCGATGGCCACGAAGAGGCCCGTTGCGGAGAGCGTCGTCTCCTCGCCCGTGTTGACGTCGCGGACGCGTACTCCCGAGAGCTTGGCGTCCCCGTCGAGGCCGACGACCTCCGAGTTCCACTGGAAGCGGATCTTGGGATCGGCCTTGGCACGATCCGCCATGATCTTGGACGCGCGTAGCTCGTCGCGGCGGTGAACGATCGTGACCGACGACGCGAATCGGGTCAGGAACGTCGCCTCCTCGACCGCGCTGTCCCCGCCGCCAACGACGACAACGTCCTGGTCGCGGAAGAAGAACCCGTCGCACGTTGCGCACCATGAGACACCCTTGCCGGACAGGCGCTTCTCGTCGTCGATGCCGATTTCGCGATAGGCCGAGCCCATCGCGAGAATCACGGCCTTGGAGGTGAAGGTTGTTCCGTTTCCGACGGTGACGGTCTTGACGGCTCCGTCGAGGGACAAGGAGGTCGCGTCGTCGAAGAGAACCTCGGCGCCAAACTTCTCCGCCTGCGCCTGGAGCGTCTCCATGAGCTCGGGTCCCTGAATGCCGGTGACGAAACCGGGGAAGTTCTCGACCTCGGTCGTGTTCATGAGAGCGCCGCCGGCGGTCACCGAGCCCGCCACCACGAGCGGGGCGAGTCCCGCCCGTGCCGCGTAGATGGCCGCAGTGTATCCGGCGGGACCGGATCCGACGATGATGAGGGTTCGGTCTTCGCTCATGGGACGGTCCTCAAATTCTGGTTGCTACGCTTCAACTGGCCGGGGCGCAGGTGGCTCCGTATAGGTCCGTAACAGATGCTAGTCGGGTTCTGTTCCCCACAGGAGAGAGGCGCTACGGCGTGGGCGAGACGCTGGTCGGCGAGGGCGAGAAGGTGAACGTCGGATACGTCTGTGGTGGCGGATTCTTGAGATCGATGTTGGGAACGTAGGGAGCCCTGAAGATATTCATCGCGACGTTCGTGAGCACCGCGATCAGGAGCAACAGGGAGAGGACAGTCCACAGAGTGCCGCTGACCCGCGGGCGTCGGAGCGCCCGTGCGTGTGCGGCCTCGAGGAAACTCGTGATGCGGTTGGATCGGGGGAATCGGCGGTGGAGCAGATCGAGGATCGCCTCGGTGACTGTTGGAAGCTCCGCGGCCTCCTGTTCTTCGGGAGCGGGCGGGACAACGCGCTCGAGCTTGCGCAGTTGAGTGCGGATGGCGGAGAGGGTGGCACCCTCTGTGGGACCGAGATCTGCCAGGAGGGCGGCGACGGAGGTGGGGAACCTGCCTCTCACGGCGCGATGGACCAGGCGCCGTTCGGACCGCGTGAGTTCCTTGGACAGATTGCTGTCGTCTGCGACGTCGAGAGCGCTTCCCAGGAGCGCGCGAACGAAGATCGTCGCGAGCTCCTGCACATTGCTGGCCTCCGCCTCGTGAGCGTCCCCGCCAAACGCGGCGAGAATGCCCGCGCCAGCGACGATCACGCGGCCGCGACGGGTGACGCCCACGGCGTCGGCGGAAAGCGCCCCGTGGGCTAGGCCGCCGGCGGAAGCGGCGTCGAGAGCCTCGGAGACGCCTCGGACGAGCAGTCGAGCAAGCGCGGCGGGGAGGATCCGCGAGTCGAGAATGGCTGCGACGGTCGGGTCGGGCGGGATTGCGATCGCTGCGTAGGCGCGACGAACGTCCGTCGCGGCATCGTCCGAATCCGGCACATCCGCGATACCCACGTCGACGATGCGGGCGAGGCGCGGGTCTCGGATCCCCCGCACACGGGTCAGTGCGGCCAGTGCACCGTCGGTCTCGTCGGCCCCGTCGGAGTCGGCGATGACCACGATGACGGGTGCGTCAAGGCGCGTATCGTGCGCGGTCCACGACGTTGCACCGGGTACGTGCCACCCACTCGGCGCGCCGAGCGCAAACCGGTGAGCAATCGTCAAGCCAGATAGCACGCTGGCGCTCCCCCTACGTGACCTGAATGGTGTCGTCCGCTATGGTACGCGGAACCCGAGCCTGCGAAGTGGGCCCGCGACTGCGCTCCTCCACTCCTCCACGCGGAGGACGATGAGGCCCACGCCGTAGACGACCGCCATGAGCGTGCCGAGGGCGAGGCACCATCCGGCGGATGCACCCACATTGGCCCAGCGGGAGAGTCCGGCGGGATCGGGAATGATGCGTAGCGCGCCCCAGCCCGCGGCCGCTGCGGGCAGGACGGCGAGGAGGGCGCGAACGTGGGTGGAGAGGACTCGACGCCCCTCGAGCCCGCCCAGACGTCTTCTGAGGCCCGCGAGGCGTAGCGCGGTGGCGACCGCGTAGGAGGTGGCCATGCCCGCGCCGATCGCCACGACCCACCAGTGATATCCGAGAAGTCGCTGAGCGATGAGGGCGACGGCGATCAGGGTAGCGGTCATGGGAATCTGGATCCAGAAAAGCGAGCGTGCATCTTCAAGAGCGAGATAGGCCTGCTTGACAAGAATCATCGCACCGAGCGATACGAGGCCTGCGGAGAGCGCAAGGACCACGCGGGCGATGGACGCCACCTCGTCAGGACTTGCGCTGGGGGCGGTCACGCGCACGGCAAGCGGGGCGAGGACCGCGAGGGCTGCGGAGGCATAGACGGTGAAGATGGCGATCGTCCGGAGTCCTCGCGATAGTTCCGCCCTGAGGCCAGCCAGGTCTCCCGCCGCCGCGAGCCGGGACATCCCGGTGAAGAGCGCGGTGACGATCGAGACCGTGATTAGGGAGTGGGGGAGGAGGTAGAGCATCAGGGCGTTGGTCAGGGCCGTGTTTCCCGCGACGTCTGCGGCCTGGCCGGATTCGGACGCGGCGAGCGTCGCGACTCGCGTCACCACGAGGATGCCCACTTGTTCAAGTAGCACGGCGGCAAGGGCCCAACCGGCGACGCGCTTGATTCCATCGAGCTCGCCCTTGGGTCCCGACCACTGCCAGCGCCACCGGTATCCGCTGCGCATCAACGGCCGGACGAGGACCAGGGCCTGGACCGCAATGCCGAGCGTCGCGACGCCGGCGAGCATGGCGATCTTGCCCGCGCCCCATTCGCCGACCAGCACGGTCGGATCGTCACCCGCGGAAGGAAGGGAGTACGGGCCGAACAGAGCGAGGAAGACGACGAGGCCCGCGATCGCGACGACGTTGTTGGCGGCGGGTGCCCACATGAAGGGACCGAACCGCGAGCGCGCGTTGAGGATCTGGCCAAGGAGCGTGTAGACGCCGTAGAAGAACAGCTGCGGAATCGTCCACAGCGCGAAGGCGACGGCGAGGGCTCTGAGCTCGGGCGAGAACCCGTCGGAATAGGTCGCGATCAGGAGCGGTGCAGCCGCGGTGAACAGGGCGGTCACGGCGAGCATCCCCACGACGCCAAGCGTCACGATGCGATCGACCGTGCGTTTTCCCCCCGGGCGGGCCATCGCCCTGACCACCTGGGGGACGAGGACGGCGTTGAGGACTCCTGTTGCGAGGAGGGTGAGCAGGACTCCGGGCAGCTTGTGGGCGACGTCGAAGGCGTTGGCTGCCCCGGCGTTGACGCCGATGGCGGCGATGAGAAGGGCGTTGCGCACCAGCCCGAGCGCCCGGGACGTCGCCGTACCCGCGGCCATGACCGCAGTGTTGCGCCGAAGGGAGGTCGTCGGCTCGATGTCGTCGGCCGTGATGTCAGTCATCGCTTTCCGGGATGACGGGTTCTGCTCCCGGACTCGTCCGCGTGTTCCGCTTGCCACGGCGGACGGTCCGATAGATCCCGCCGATGAGGAGAAGGAACGCGGCCGCGCCGACGATGGTCGTGAAGGTGGTTCCCCAATCGGCACGCACCCTGACGTGCACGACGGTGTCGGGAGTCAGGCGGTGCCCCTCGGCGTCGGTGAGGCGCACAAACGCGACGACGTTCGCGCTGGAGACGGCGGTGACGGGGATCAGTACCTGGGCGGACGTCCCCGGTGCGAGAGTGACGGTGGGCCGTCCTCCCACCCGTAGGTTCGGCGAACGGACGCTGAGGACGACGGTGACCGTGACCTCGACATCCAGATCGTTGCTCACGGTGATGGGAACGCTCCCGGATGTGGAGATGAGGTTCAGATCGCTTCCCTGCGGAAGCGAGACCTTGGCCAGGACGTCCGCGCCCGCCGTGAGTGCGTCAGAGATGGCGTCCGTCCGGGCTTCCGGGTCGCCGCGACCCTCAAACGACAGGGCAGCGAGGATGTCAGCCGCAGGCACCCACGAAACGGAGCTAGGTGAAGACGTCGACGCGGCGAGGTACTCGAGATCGCGCAGTCGGCTTGACGAGGCGACAATCTGCCCCGGGGCAATGTCTGCTTCCTCGGTCACCCCTTGGGGCACGAGGGCGGGGGAGGGGTCCCCGCCCTCGAGCACGAATCCGAGCGTGACGAATCTGTTCCACGGACACTCCGTCAGTGCCTCGAGCGCCATCGAGCGGTGATCGGAGTCGAGGATCCATGACGTCCCAGGGGACGCGACGACGACGTGCCCCTCGGTGGCGCTCATCGCGATAAGCGCGGAATTCGCGACCACATGGGCGGGCCGAAGGGCCTCGGGTACGCGCCCTCCGGCGAGGGCGAGACTGAGTCCGGGATCCGGTGCGACGACAAGGGGGTTCCCGGGACCCGCGTCAAGGAGACTGGGGGACACGGGTCCCGCGTCACCGTCGACCGTCGGCGCCGTGGACGACCCTCCTGGCTGGACCAGGATTGCCGAAGCCCCGAGATCCCTGGCAAGAACCACGGATGCGCGATCCAACGAAGGTACGAC
>CAZTJX010000030.1:0-11822 GCA_964613755.1 uncultured Demequinaceae bacterium
GCTGCACCAATTCTGCTAGATCGGACACGACGATATCGGCCCCGGCCTCGGTCAACTCCGTCGCTCCGGCGCCTCGATCGACCCCGACGACCAGGCCGAAGTCGCCTGCCGCACCCGCGGCGACGCCCGGGATTGCGTCCTCGACAACGACGCAGGCGGACGGGGAAACCGCGAGGCGCGTCGCGGCGTACAGATAGGTCTCCGGCGAGGGCTTGCCTAGTAGGCCACGGCGAGTCGCCTCGTTGCCGTCGACGACGACCTTGAACCGATGCGCGAGGCCCGCTGCCGAGAGAACGTCCGTCGTGTTGCGGGAGCTGGAGACGATCGCCATTGCCGCGCCCACGGACTCCAGGTGATCGATCAGTTCGATGCTGCCGGGGTACGCGGTAACCCCGTCCTCACGCAAGATCGCCGCGAACGCCGCGTTCTTCGCGTTGCCAAGGCCGCAGATTGTCGGGGCGGCGGGATCGTCGTCTGGCAGGCCCTCCGGAAGCACCACGCCACGCGAGGCCAGGCACGCCCGCACCCCGTCGTACCGGGGCTTGCCGTCCATGTGTGCAAAGTAATCAGCATCGGTGTACGCCGGGGAAATGCCGTGCTCCTTGAAGTAGGCCGTGAACATGCTCCGCCATGCCGCCATGTGCACGTCGGCCGTGGGCGTCACGACCCCGTCGAGGTCAAGCAAAGCCGCACGAAAGCCGGTGGCGGGCGCGTTCGGGATGAGCCATGGGCCGGTCTCGAGGGTCAAGCGGGGCTCCCTTGGTCTGTACTGGTTCAAGCCTAGGCTCATTTCTGACCACGTCTGCGCCCGGGGCGGCGCATGGCGGTATTGGCGGGTCCCGGGTCAGAATGGGGCATGGCATTGTTTGGCGGCAAGAAGGATGATACCGAGCGGGCGCTTGAGGAAGCGATGCTGGGTCCGCGGGTCCCAGCGCGGGTGCACGTACCAGACGAGGCGCCGACGGTCTTTGAGCCCCAACCCCTGGAGGACTGGGATCTCGGCGACTCCGCCGGCATCGACGTTCCCGACTTTGGCGACCCCGATTTCTACGCATCGGCGAGGAAGGAGACGCCCAAGAAGTCTGGATCCAAGAAGTCTGGATCCAAGAAGACAGGGGCCAAGAAGGGCACGGCGAAGTCGGGGAGCAACAAGCCACAGTACGAGATCCGACCCCCCAAGTCCGATATGTCCGAGGCGGAGCGCCGCGAAGCTCTGCGCGAGCAGATGGCGGACCTCGCGCGCGCCTTCAAGGACGCGCCGATCGAGGAGATGGAGGGCGCGATCAAGGAAACGCTGACCGCCCACGGTCAGGAGGTTCCGGACGCCTGGGTGACGACGATCGCCGAGGGGTTGCGCAGGAACGGCCCCACGCCGATCAACTACGACGGCGTGAGTCCTCGCAAACCGTGAGATTGCCGTTGAAGCGGTGCGCGAGACGGAGGTAGACATGGGCCTTTTCGGCAGGAGGAAGACCTACGGGGAGTTGGCGCTTGAGGAGGCCCAACGGCGTGAGGCCTCCGTAGAAGGGTCCGTGCACGGATCAGCAGAGATCTCCGCCGGAATCGCTCCTTGGAGCACCTCCGCGCGTACCTTCAGGCGCAAGAAGCGCGACCGGAGCGCTCGCGCACTGAAGCTAGTTGCGCGAGCCCTCTCGGGAAGACGCCGTCCCGATACGGAGCTTCTCGCCGCGCTCGATGAGCTTCGCAGAAGGTACGCGGGACGCGCGCTCGACGATGCCAGGCCAGCGATTGCGGCGATGCTTGAGGACCGCGGTCACGTCGTGCCCGATTCGTTCTTGGACCTGGTGGCGGAGGCGGTGACCGGCGTCCACGAGTAGGGGCGGCGGTGGGCGTGATACTCGATCCACTAGAACTGGAAGTCGTCGAATACTTCCTGGAACACGGACCCCGCGATCCGGACCGCGATCACCAGAACGACCGTCGCTATCACCCAGAGAACGCCGAACGTGGTCGCAAACCGTGCGGCGAGTTTGCCCTTTTCCCCGGTCCTCTCGATGCGAACGAGCGCGGCGAGGCCAAGCCACATGCCGAGCGGTCCGACGAGGCCAGCTAGGGGCGCGACGAGGACGACGGGGCTGCGCCATAAGTGAGCGGGGCCGCGTGTCGCGACACCCGCGAGCCCGATCGCCGCACAACCGAGGCCGATGGCTTCGAGGGCCGGATCGATGCCGAAATGGTCTGATAGGTACGACCCGAGCACGACTACGTGCGTGGTTCCGACGACGATGGCGACGCCTATGGCGATAAGCGTCGACACCCGTCCCGCAGAGATCGTGAAGCCCACAGCGACGAGTGCGGCGGCAAGCCAGATGAGAGTGAACACCGAGAAGGGGCAGGGTCCCGGAGCAGGGGGGCCTGTTCTCTCAGGAGCGCCCATCAGCCAACCTGCCACGACCCAGAGGGCGATTTGAGCGTGCAACGTTGCGCCAATCAGGGCGATCGAACGATTGAAGGGCGCACGAGAAGCCCCGTCCTTTGGATCGCGATCAGCAGTAGTCACTCCGTCACCGTATTGGTTCCACCTACAGCCCGAGCCCTTGCATCGCTGAGGCGGGGTAGCGAATTCCCTGGACCTCAACGGCGTCGGACGCCGCGGTGATCTCGGCGACGTCGGCGGGGCTCAGGTGGAGCGAGGCGGCGCCGAGGTTCTCCTCCAGCCGCTCAAGACGGCGTGTCCCGGGGATCGGGACGATCCATGTCTTCTGCGCGAGGAGCCACGCAAGCGAGATCTGGGCGGGCGTCGCACCGAGGCGGGTGGCGATGTCGCGGATACGCTCTACGAGCGCGAGGTTGGCGGCGCGGTTGGCCGCGTCGAAGCGGGGGACGATGTTTCGGAAGTCACCGTCGGCGAACTGGGTGTCCACCGCGATCGTCCCGGTGAGGAGGCCCCGCCCGAGCGGGCTGTAGGAGACGAGCCCGATGCCGAGCTCCTCCACCGTCGCGAGCGTCTCCGCCTCCACGGCCCGCTCCCACACCGAGTACTCCATCTGCAGGGCCGTGACGGGCTGGACGGCGTGGGCGCGGCGGATGGTCGCGGGGGCGGCCTCGGACATCCCAAAGTGACGCACCTTGCCGGCCTCGATCAGGTCGTGCACGGCGCCGGCGGTGTCCTCGATGGGCGTATTCGGGTCCACGCGGTGCTGGTAGAACAGGTCGATCACGTCGATCCCGAGGCGTCCAAGGCACTCGTCGGCGACCTTCTTGACGTGGGCGGGGCTCGAGTCGAGACGGCGGCGCGTTCCGTCCGGCGCAAGGTCGTATGCGAACTTGGTGGCGACAGCAACCTGGTCGCGGACGGGGCGGAGGGCCTCGCCGACGAGGATCTCGTTGTGGAAGGGGCCGTAGAGCTCGGCGGTGTCGAAGAGCGTAACGCCGCGATCAACGGCCGCGCGGAGCAGGGCGATATTCGCGACGCGGTCCGGGCCGGGGCCGTACGCCGTGGACATGCCCATGCAGCCGAAGCCGATCGCGGAGACGTCGAGTGCGTGGGCGCCGGTCCCGAGGGTTCTGATCTCCATGTACTCAGGGTAGAACGACCGCGGCGCGCGTCAGGCGGGTGGCTGCGCAGGCTTGAGCGTCCCTGCAGGCAGTGAGTGCGCGAAATCGGGCGAGAATCCAGCACTCACGGACCGCAGGGGCGCTGAGTTCCTCCCTGCAGACGGTGAGTGCGCGAAATCGGGCAGAAACCAGCACTCACGGACCGCAGGGGCGCTCGGAACCGGGTGCGCGGGTGGAAGTCATGCCTTCATCGTGGAGGCGCACTCCCGTAGTGGTCAGTCCTCCGGCGGCGGCCCCGGAGCCCTCTGCGACGCCCTAAAGAGGCAGTAGGCGACCCCCACGAAGGTGAGGAACGAGATGGCCCACGAACCGGCATCGTCCTTGCCCGAGCTCAGCGCAATTACGCCGAACACCGCAATCACCACCGCACCCCAGAACCAGGCCCCGTGAACCCGTCCACGCCACATGCGACACTCCCTCGCCTCGACACATGACTCTACGTGGGTACGGGCGCGCACCGAACCCCGCTCCCCTACCCTCCGATGTGCACGCCATCGTGCCCGGCGACCCCGTAGTCCGTCTCCCCCTCGGGTGTGCCCACTCGCACGCTTGAACCGTCGACGACCATGTGATACCGGAGGCTTTCGATCTCGGTGAGCACGGCGCGCACGTCGTCTTGCAGAGCCATGAAGGCTGGCGACGCCGTGTAGTCCGCGAGGTACTCCCCCGCGGCTCGCAGGCCACGCGAGCCGATCTCGTCCCCCGTGAAAACGCGCGTGAGCGCGAGCACGGCGTCGACGTACACCGATGCGGCGGCGAGGAACCAGCGCGGGCTCTGGTGCGTATGCGTATTCTTGGCGCTCAGGTCCAGGCGCGAACGGACCGTGCCCATGGTGTCGGCGAACGCCGCGACCCGGGCGAACCGGTCCGCGTCCTCAAGGTCGCGAGCGACCTCCTGGGGGTAGACGACGGCGTCGACGGAGCGAAGGGGGCGATGGTAGACGGGCGCGAGATCAAACTCGTCAAGATCCGCGATCGCTGCGCCGACGACCTGGTCAAGGTTGAGGTCGGGGAAGAATTCCGGCGGGGCTGCTGAGGCATGGTCAACTGCTGCTTCGCCGTCGAGGTCGAGGATGCTCGGCGCCCGCCGGACGCGCACGGCGACGCTTCCGGGGTTCGTGCCCCGCGTCCCCTTCTGCAGCGTCGACATCCGACGACCCCAATCGTGCACCGTGCCGCGATCCCCGCGGCGAAACCAGGTCAGCGTGCCCGCGGAGGCCCGAACCGCGCGCGTCCTCGCTCATGGAGTGCCTCCGCGACGACGTGGGCAGAGGAGACGATGTCGCGCGTTTGCGCCGGAATCAGCTGTCGAGCGCGGCGAGTGCGAGCCTTGTCGCCTCGGCCAACGTTGCGGGGTTCGCATCGCCATCGTCGCTGCGACGGTAGGTGCAGATGGCAAGCACTATCGGATCCCGGCCATCGGGCGGCAGGAGTATAGCCAGGTCGTTTCGGCCGCCGTGACTCGGGGAGCCGGACTTGTCGCCGACGACCCATCCGGACGGGACTCCGGCCCGCACAAGGTCTCTCCCGGTGGTCGACGCGACCAGCGCATCCAGCAGGATCTCTCGTGCTGGCACCGAGAGGACGGGCGTCCCATCGCCGCCGTCCACCAGGTACCGGTAGAGGTCCGTACCAAGCGCGCGGGGCGTGGATGTGTCGCGGAGTTCGCCGGGCGCCCAGTCGTTGAGTTCCGGCTCCAGGCGTGCGGGTGACGTTTGATCATCGCCCAGGGTGCGAAGAGCGTCCCGGAACCCGTCAAGGCCGCCAAGATGGGCGACGAGGAGATTAGCCGCCGTGTTGTCGCTCTGGGAGACCGCCGCGTCGATGGCTTCCCGCACGCTGATCTCGCCGCCGACGCGCCCTTCCGTCACCGGGGAGTAGGTCACCAGCTCTTCGGTGCGCACGGAGAGTTGGTCCGCGAGCCGCTGGTCCAGCAGGCCGGTCTGACCGTCAGCGCGATCGAGCACCGCGCCCGCGAGCAATGCCTTGAACGTCGAGGCATAGGCGCATCGTTCCTCGGCCCGGTAGACCACCTCGCGCCCGGACTGAGAGTCCAGCAGGTAGAGCCCGATGAATGCGTCGTTGGTGTCTTCAAGCGAGGAGAGGTCGAGTTCGATGAGGTCCGATCCGACATCACGAGAGGCGCCGCCCGAGGGTACCGGCGTGAGGTTGCCAGGCGTCGTCGAAGGGGTCGCTGCGCATGCAGAAACGAATGCGAGCACGGATCCAATCACCGCGAATCTCGCAAGCCGTCCGACTCCTCGCGACCTACCGATCGACTCCTGCTTCCCCACTGGGCTTCTCACGGTGGTCACTCCCTTCTCCGCCCGAGTGCTCGAGCATCCATGCTAGCCGTGGCCGTCCCATCGGCCATCTGCTGCCTGGTTCGTCCTCCCTCACCGCTGAGCTGCTCGCCGACGGCGCATTGTCTCGTGTTCCCGAGCGACTACCGTTGAGGGATGCCCGAAGCCGACGATCACGCCCTAGTCTTCGCCGACCTCGGCCTCCCCGACCACGTCCTGAGAGCCGTGAGCGCCGTCGGCTACGAGACCCCGTCGGCCATCCAGGCCCAGACCATACCCGCGCTACTCGGCGGCCTCGACGTCGTCGGCCTCGCTCAGACCGGCACGGGCAAGACCGCCGCCTTCGCGTTGCCGATCCTGGCCCGCCTCGACCTTCACCAGAAGACCCCGCAGGCGCTCGTCCTCGCCCCGACGCGCGAACTCGCGCTCCAGGTGTGCGAGTCGTTTGAGACCTACGCGGGTCACCGCGCGGCCGTCCACGTCCTACCGGTGTACGGCGGCCAGGGGTACGGCACGCAATTGTCTGCCCTCCGCCGCGGCGTCCACATCGTGGTCGGCACACCCGGGCGCATCATGGACCTGATTGACAAGCGCACGCTGGACCTCAGCGCCGTGAAGTACCTGGTGTTGGACGAGGCCGACGAGATGCTCAAGATGGGCTTCGCGGAGGACGTGGAGACGATCCTCGCGCAGACGCCGAAGGAGAAGCAGGTGGCGATGTTCTCCGCCACCATGCCCGCGCCCATCCGGCGCCTCAGCGCCAAGTACCTGCGCGATCCGGTTGAGGTGACCGTTACTCAGAAGACCACTACGTCGGCCAATCTCACGCAGCGGTACCTGGTGGTGAGCTATCCGCAGAAGGTGGACGCGCTCACGCGGATCCTCGAGGTGGAGAACTTCGAGGCGATGCTGGTGTTCACCCGCACCAAGACGGAGACCGAGACGCTCGCCGAGAGACTCCGCGCGCGGGGGTACGCCGCCGCCGCGATCAACGGCGACATCGTCCAGGCGCAGCGCGAGCGCACCGTCGCGCAGCTCAAGGACGGCAAACTCGACATCCTGGTCGCCACCGACGTCGCCGCGCGCGGGCTCGACCTTGACCGCGTCAGCCACGTCATCAACTTCGACATCCCCATCGACACCGAGAGTTACGTCCACCGCGTCGGCCGCACCGGGCGGGCCGGACGCACCGGGGACGCCATTTCGTTTGTCACCCCGCGTGAGCGCCGCCTCCTCACCGCGATCGAGCGCGCCACGAGACAGCCCCTCACCGAGATGCGCCTGCCGTCGGTCGAAGACGTCAACGCGACGCGCCTCACGCGCTTCGACGACGCCATTACCGCGGCCCTTGCGCGGCCGGCGGAAATCCAGCAGTTCCGGGACATCGTCGGCCACTATGTGGAGCACCACGACATCCCGGAGGGCGACGTCGCTGCCGCCCTCGCGCTCGTTGCCCAGGGTGACCAGCCGCTCCTCATGGACCCGGCCGACGAGCGGGCTCAACAGTCGTTCGCGCGCGAGTCCGGGGGGCGTGGCGCGGCACGAGGTGCCAAGGGCGGCACGGGAGAGCCCTGGTCCGGTCCCAAGAACCGCCGAGACCGTCACGCGGTCGCCGGCCCGTCGCAGATGTACCGCATCGCGGTGGGCAAACGCCACAAGGTGGAGCCGCGCCAGATCGTCGGCGCTATCGCCAACGAGGGAGGGCTCGGGCGCGACGACTTCGGCGCCATCAAGATCCTCCCGGGATTCTCGCTCGTGGAGCTCCCCGCCAACCTCTCTCCCGCCACGCTCGCGAAGCTCGCCAAGACCCGCATCAGCGGAGTGCTCATCGATCTCAAGCCAGACGCGGGGCTTCCGAATACCCGGAACTCCGTGCCGCGTCACGTCAAGCCTCCACGCGCGGACAAGCCGCATCGCAAGCCGCGCACGAGGTAGTCCTTACTCGCCGGAGGCGCCCGCGCCCTCCGTGGACCCAAACACACGCTCGTACACGTCGGCGCCGTAACTCGTCGGAAGCGGCTCTCCCTCGATGAGCCGGAAGGTGCGTCGACCATCGTCCTCGCGCGGCGCGCGCAGGAACAACGTGCCAGGTTCCGCAGCTGCATGAAGACCATGCGCCAGGTTGTACAGATGGGTGACGAAGACGACGAGGACGCCGGATTCGATCAACGCCTGGATCACCTCGTGCGAGACGTGGGAGCCCTCGCGCTCGTTCGTTGCCGAGAAGGACTCGTTGAATAGGACGAGGCTGCCTGGCGTCAGGTGATCGACGATGGCGCTCATCCGCACGAACTCCTCATCGAGCTTCCCGCTCGTCATCGTCGCGTCCTCCTCGCGCCGGAAGTGCGTGAAGATCCCGGTGGCGGGATTGATCTCCAGCGAGAGGGCCGGGGCGAACATTCCGGCCCGCACCATCGCTTGTGTCACGCCGACGCTACGCAGGAATGTCGACTTGCCCCCCTGGTTGGCCCCCGTGATGACGATCAAGCGGACGTCCCGGGCGTCAATGTCGTTCCCAACGATGCGCTGAGCGGTCGTGAGAGCAAGGCACGGGTCGTAGAGCCCCTCGCAAACAAGTGTCAGGTTGGCGCCGCCGAGGATAGGGAAGCAGGTGGGGTGACCTTCGGACGTGAGGCGATCGTGCAGGTTGAGGCACCCGACGTAGAAGCCAAGTTCGGCGCGCAGCGCTTGGAAGAACGCAAGCATGTGCTCCGTTGACTGCGCGAGGGCGTCCGCCACCAGATCGACGCCTCGGGTGCGCAAATCCATCAACGATTGCAGGGCGCGTTCGTCACCGGGCCGGATGGTGTAACTGAGAGTCTGCGGACCCTCGCCGAGGAGGCGTCGGAGCCACCGGTTCTTGTAGAGGCGGGGTCTATGCAGGATGTAGTCATCGCCGTGCAGCGTGGAGCTCAATCCCGCGCTCATGTGTACGTCGTTGCGGAAGTCGAGGCGGCGCAGGTGTTCCTCGATCTCGAGGAAGTAGGAGTCGTCGAGCTCGGAGGTGAGCATGTCGAGGAACCGGGCCAAGCCGACCGAACGGGCGTCGCTCCGCCGGTTATCGGCGATACCCCGGAGCCGTCGCAGCAGGCCGACGTAGGCCTCGAGGTCAAGGATGGCGCGGTGCAGGGTGTTCTCCGGAGTGTAGATGAGCCTGCTGAGGACGTAGAGCCTCTCCTTGACAACGGCCTCGACGGCGATGGAGAAGAGTTCGGACAGGAGGGTGGGGTGGGCGAGGAAATCCCGCAGTACCTCGTGTCGGTAGCGGATGTCGTCGGGGTCATCAAGCCCATTGAGAAGAGCGTGGCGGGCGACGTCGAGGAGGAAGGGATCCTCGCCGGCCATCGCTCCCAGCAGCGTGTCGAACTCGAGATCCTGGGCGAGGTCGGACTCGTTCCATGCGGTGGCATCGGGGTCGACGTTCCGGTCGCGGTGCATCAGGAAGACCCTCACGATCCCAGCCTCTCCTTGAGGGTGTCGTACCCGAGTCGGTGTTTCTGCGCGAGGGTGGCCGCGTAGGCGAGACCATCCGCGGGCCTACGGACCACCAGGAACGTGCGCCGCATGGCGTCGTCCTCGTCGACGGTGCTCATCATCGAGACCGTGGACTCTGCCAGGGATGCGAACTCGTCGATGAACGTCACGCTGACGCACAGCGCGTCGAGCGCGATGATGCGCTCGAGTACGTGGGTGCCCAGGAACACGGCATCCTCCAGGGTTGTGGAGGTGAATACCTCGTTGAGGATGATGATGCTGCTCGGCGTTGCCTGGTCGAGGATGTCGCGAATACCCACGAGCTCGCTTTCCAGCCTGCCGACGAGCGTGGAGAGGTCCTCCTCCTTCTCGAAGTGGGTGAACATCCGATTGAACAGGAACAGGCGCGCTCTGGCGCCCGGCACGGGTAGTCCGAGGCTTGCCAGATAGTGGAGCTGGCCAAACATCCTGGCGAACGTCGTCTTGCCGCCCTGATTCGGCCCGGTGACCACGAGGATCCTCTCCTTGCCCTTGAGCGAGACGTCGTTGAGGACGATCGGAGCACCGTCGAGCACGAGCTTGTGAGCGAGCGCGAGGTCGAATGATTGGGCGACATCGACGCGCTTGGACCGCGCGCTCAGGGTCGGGTAACAGAAGGTGAGGCCCGCCGCGCGCAGGGGCGAGATGTATTCAAAATAGGCGGCGAAGAAGTGGAACTCGCGATCGAAGGCGACGATGGTGTCGTCGAGGAAGTCGCGATGGGTATCGCTGAACGCCGCGAGCGAAGCGAAGGCTTTGGGATGGAGCCGAGCGACGAGGTCCAGGAGTCTCGCCTCGACGAAGTTCAATCTCGTACTTGAGGTAAATGACGAGCGATGCCCGATGACCTCTCCTTGCTTGAACCTCTCGAAGCTGGCGAGCACCTCTGCGCTGTAGTCGGGGTCGTTCTCCGCCCGGCGGACCCTGAACCCAAAGTTGCTCACCTCCATCTGGTAGCGAACTCGACCGAGATCCTCGAGCAGCGAGCGAAGGTCGTCTCGGAGCACCGCGAACCCCGGGGATGACACGTAGGAGGCGACGTCGTCCCGGACGGAAAGCAGCCCACGGGAGGCGACGTCAGCCGCCGTGAGATCGTCGGCTAGCGCGGCGACGGCGTCGACGTAGATCCTGGCCGCCTCGACGAAGCTCCGCTGCCTCTGGTGGACATTGTGGAGCGCCCCGCCCTCGGTGAGTTCGTACTGTATGGCGCTCATGGCCTCAGAAAATGCGGTGATCCTCGCGAAGAGCCCATCGTCCTCGAGGTCGCGCGCGACCTCCTGACGGTAGACGACGGCGTCGACCGTGCGGAGCGGTGCGAAGTAGAGGGGTTCGAGCTTAAACCTGCCGTGTCCTGCCGTGATGCCCTGGACGACCTGATCGAGGTTGAGATCCGGGAAGGAACGCGGCTGTTCGAGCAGGTCCGCGGCCTCGTCGCCCGACGGGTCGAGGAACAGGATGCTCGCACGCCCCGTCATGGGATTACCGTATTCCATTCTCCTTCGCAAGACCGAACCGACTGCCCCGGCGACGCGGGATACTGAACGCATGAAGCTCCTCGACTCCGTCCTCTCCCCCGCGTGGCCGGACGAGCCGCTCGACTCAGCATCCCCCGTCGTTCTCCTGCTCCACGGACTCGGCTCGAACGAGCACGATCTACCCTCGCTCGCGCCGTACCTCCCGCGAGGCCTCACGTGGGCGTCCCTCCGCGCCCCCCTGGACACGGATTTCGGCGGCGCGGCCTGGTTCCCCCACGACGTCGAGAATGGCTTCGATCAGTCCGCGATCGATGCGTCCACAGAGGCGATTTGGTCCTGGGTGGACGCGAGCCTTCCCGCGACCACTCCCCTGGTCCCGCTTGGCTTCTCCCAGGGTGGGCTCATGGCGCTCCAGCTCCTCCGCACACGCCCCGAGCGGATCGCCACCACCGTCGTGCTGTCCGGGCTGCTGGCCGCCGGCGCAGGGCAGGCGGACGACGTTCTGGCAGAGTCGCGCCCTCCGGTCTTCTGGGGCAGGGGCGACGCGGATTCCGTGATCTGGCCCGAGGCGATTGCGGAGTTGTCCGCGTGGCTGCCCGAGCATTCGACATTGACGGCGCGCGTCTACGCGGGGCTCGCCCACGGCGTCAATGGAGAGGAGATGGGCGAGGTTAGGACGTTCCTGACGGCGACGTTGCCGAGCGCGTAACCCACCACCCGGCGAGCGCGAACGCCATGCCAGGCACACACAGAACGAGCCCGAGCCATGTGGGCGCCACATACCCCAGTCCCGCCGCGATGACGGCCCCTCCGAGCGCGGCGCCGAGCGAGTTGCCGATGTTGAGGGCCGAGTGGTTGACGGCGGCGGCGATGGTCTGGCTGTCCCCCGCGACGTCCATGAGCCGCGTCTGGATGGCAGGCGCGAGGGCCTGGGCCGATCCACCCACGAGGA
>CAZTJX010000031.1:0-11698 GCA_964613755.1 uncultured Demequinaceae bacterium
GAGCGTCGCCGCGACGTCCTTGGTTGAGGGGCCAAAGATGTGCTGGACAATCTTGGCGCCGTCCTTGGTATCTACGTCGGCGAGAGAGATACCACCCTCGATCAGGCTGGTGTCCTTGTCCTGCAGCGCGCTCAGGAGCGAAGCCTCGCCCTTGGAGTCGGCCGCATTGGCTTGCATACCGCTGAGGAGGGCGGGAAGGGCGAGCGCGGCGCCCTTGGAGGCCTCGTCCTTGCTCACGCCGAGCTGCTTGGCGATGTCGCCAAGGGGAAGCTCGGAGAAGATGTCGTCTAGGTCGCTCACGGGTACTCCTTGACTGTTGGGCGCGGTCGACCGCGCGTCGCTCATTGGTTCGAGACTTTACGCTCGTGTTCCGCGGCTCGCCCCCCTCTGGGAGCTATTCCGCCCAACGCGGAAACCCGTTTGAGCCCTATCCTGCGCGCGAATACATGGCCGCCCACCACCGCACGGGGAGCAGTCGCGCGAGCTGCTTCGGCACGGCGTCCTCCTGGGGAATGATGGGTTGGGCGGCGGCGTTCTTGTGTGCCTAAGGCGCCCATCGCCCCGGTTATTCCCAGGGAGTTCAGTCTATGAAACTCGTGCGCAGCGTGATAGTCGAGGCCAGCCCCAAGAAGGCCTTCGACTACCTCAGCGACTTCACCACAACCACGGAGTGGGACCCCGGAACCGTCCTCACCACCAGGGTCAGCGGCAACGGTGGAGTGGGTACGGTCTACGAGAACCGGTCGGTCCTCGCCGGCCGCGAATCCCAGCTCACCTACGTCGTGACGGAGAAGCGTCGGCCAGAGTCGATCATCCTCCGCGGGTACAACGCGTCCGTGGTCGCCCTCGACACGATGACCTTCGAGCCAGCCGGAACCGGCACGCGGGTGACGTACACGGCGGACTTCACATTCAAGGGAGTGGCCAAGCTCGCCGCCCCCTTCCTTCGCCCCGCGTTCAAGAAGTTGGGAGACGAGGCCGAGGTCGGCCTCCGCGAGTACCTCGGCAGGCTCTAGCTGGCCTCCCTCAGGACGCGTCGTCGGGAGCGCCGAGGAACCCCGTTTGGCGCCACGCCTCGTACGCCGCGACGGCCGCGGCGTTGGACAGATTGAGTGAGCGTCGGCCAGCCAGCATCGGGATGCTGACCTGTGCGGTGATCCGCGAGTGGGCGAGAACCTCGTCGGTCAGGCCGGTGGGCTCGGGCCCGAACAGCAAGACATCATCCGGCTCGTAGACGATGTCGGTGAAGCGCGTCTGCCCGCGCGTCGTGAAGGCGAGGACGCGCGAGTGGGGGAGAGCGGCGAGCATCGCATCGAGGCTCGCGTGCACGGTGACCGAGGCAAGGTCGTGGTAGTCGAGCCCCGCACGGCGAAGACGAGGCTCGTCGAGCTCGAATCCGAGCGGCTCGATGAGGTGCAGTGCGGCGCCCGTAACGGCGGCGAGGCGGATCGCGCTTCCCGTGTTCCCCGCGATGCGAGGCTCGAAGAACGCGATGCCCGGGAGAGAGGTGGGCGCGTCGTCGGTCACGCGCCCATTGTGTCAGGGGGTGAGGGCGGAGAAGAGAAGCGGGAAGATGATCATCAGACACGTCATCCCCAGGCCGACGACGATGGATGCGACCGCGAGGTTCTTGCTCGACGACGCGCCCCGGCGAATATCGAAGGCCATGCGGATCCCGGCAAGGACCGCCACGAGGGGTGTGGCCAACGCGATTCCGAGGACCACGGCGAAGGGCACGCCGTCGGGCACCGACGAGGCCAGGACGGCAAGGTTCGGCGCGACGACGACGGCGAGAAGGATCCCCACCGCGCCCTTCCAGTTTGTGTTGGGTACGCCAACGCGTGGCGCCCGTCCCCCACCCTCGGGGGGAAGCAAGACGGAGGGGATGGGTTCCTCCTCGCCCGGAGCATCCTTCGTGCTCATGCCGTCATTCTCCTGCCGCATCGCCCACGTCCCGACTCCTTGACCAGCCCGCCGAGGAAGCCCGAGTCGCCCACGTCACTGTCGAGGGAGGAGAAGCGACCGCTCGCGAAGCGGGGGTCGTGCAAACCGGGTCTTGACGACGGCACGAGTCCCTCCATGGGGTCAGACTAGCCGCCGCCTAGAGCGCCTTCACGACGTACTGCGCGAGCGCGACGGTCGTGACGCTCACGTCCGCCGTATCTCCCGTGAAGTACGTGACCTGAACGAAGAAGTTTCCCACGCTCATTCCGAGGATGCTGCCGTCGGCCACCGTGTACGCGCTGCCTCCGCCGACGACGCCCACGTCCGTCGAGGCCCCCATCTGGGATTCTGCGAACTCGCGCTCCGCCGCGACGCCATCGGCGCCCACGGAGACGAGCACCTGGACGAATGGGGAGGGGCCGTCAGGAGACTTCCAATCGCAGATCGCGCGGTCCGCGGTAGAGAGCGCTTCATTGGGCTCGCCCTCGTTGAGGACGACGTTGGTGACCGCCTTGATCTGGGCGGTCGTGAGAAGGGAGCAGGCGTTGGGTAGGGAAGTCGCAGCCGCCGACGTTGGCGCATCGTCATTGATCGCCGAACTGGGTTCGTTCGTGGAGGCCTCCGAGGTGCCGCACGCCACGAGCGCGAGCATCGCCGCCATAACGAGGCCTCCTCGCGCCGCCCGCAGTGATCGTCTGCCGTTCATGGTTCCTCCCTCTCTCGCCTCGGTCAGCCGTTCACCGCCATTGTTCTCCGAATGTCTCGCTGGCGCGAGGCACTTTTCGGCGTCGCCGGTACGCTCGTCCGGTGGGTCATCTCCAGGTCTCGGACGTCGGCTTCGTGCTCGGCGATGGCCGACGCCTGCTCCGGGACGTCTCGTTCAAGGTCGGGGCGGGGGAGCGTGTCGCGCTCATCGGGCCCAACGGGACAGGAAAGACGACCCTGGCGCGCATCGTCACGGGCGATGTCGCCCCGAGCGAGGGCACGGTTGCGGTCACGGGGAGCCTGGGTGTCATGCGCCAGTTCATTGGCTCGATCCGCGATGACTCCACCGTCGGCGACCTGCTCCTTTCGCTCGCCTCCGCGAGGCATCGCGAGCTCGCGGAGCGTGTCGCCAGAACCGAGGCCGCGATGCACGAGGCCGCGTCCGGAGCCGACGCCGCGTCGCCCGTCGACGCCGAACGCGCACAGATGGCCTACGCCGATGCGATGATCGCCTGGGGCGACGCGGGAGGGTACGACCTGGAGAACCTGTGGGATGTGTGCACGGTCGCGGCGCTCGGCATCCCGTTCGACCGTGCGGGAGCGCGCAAAGTCTCTACCCTCTCGGGCGGCGAGCAGAAGCGCCTCGCCCTCGAAGCCCTGCTGCGCGGCGAGCACGAGGTCCTCATCCTCGACGAGCCCGACAACTACCTTGACGTCCCAAGCAAGCGCTGGCTCGAGGACCAACTCCTGGCTTCACGCAAGGCGATCCTGCTCGTCTCGCACGACCGCGAGGTGCTGAACCGCGTCGCGTCCAAGGTCGCGACGATCGAACGGAACGCCAACGGCAACACGCTGTGGATCCACGCGGGATCGTGGGGGACGTACCGCGATGCGCGTGAGGCCCGCAACGCCCGGATGGCGGAGGAGCTGCGGCGCTGGGACGAGGTGCACGCGGACATCGTCGAGGAGGTCAGGGTGATGCGGCAGCGCGCCGCGATCAGCGCCGACCTCGCGTCCCGGTACCAGGCGGCCCTCACCACATTGAGGAAGTTCGAGGAGGCGGGCAAGCCCGAACCGGTCCCGCTCGCGGAGAAGGTAAAGATCCGCCTCCAGGGTGGCCGGACGGCCAAGCGCGCCGTGACGGTCAAGGCGCTGGAGCTCACGGGGCTCATGGCGCCCTTCGACTCCGAGGTGTGGTTTGGCGACCGCGTCGCGCTCCTCGGGAGCAACGGCAGCGGAAAGTCGCATTTCCTGCGGCTCCTCGCGGCGGGAGGGTCGGATCCGGACGATGAGCATCGTCCCGTCACGGACAAGGTCCCCGAGCCCGTGGCGCACACGGGCACGGTCGCGCTCGGATCGCGGGTGCGCCCGGGCTGGTTTGCCCAGACGCATGCTCACCCCGAATGGCGCGGCAAGACGCTCCTCGATGTGCTCCACCGCGGCGACGACCACCGCGACGGCCTCGCCCGCTCGGGTGCGACGAGCATGCTCGACCGCTACGGGCTCGGCGCGTCGGCCGAACAGGCCTTCGAGACGCTCTCCGGTGGTCAGCAGGCGCGTTTCCAGGTGCTGCTGCTCGAGCTCGCGGGAGCCACCCTGCTCCTCTTGGATAAGCCGACGGACAACCTCGACCTGGAATCGGCGGAGTCCCTCGAGGCGGCACTGGAGGCGTTCGAGGGCGCGGTCATCGCCGTCACCCACGACCGCTACTTCGCGCGCACCTTCGAGCGCTACCTCATCTTCGGGGAGGACGGGCGCGTCGGCGAGAGCGCGGATCCCGTCTGGGACTCGGGGCGGGTTGACCGCGAGCGATAGAGAACCTCCTAGAGCACTGGGGGCGGAACCTCGGCGACGCCCGCAATGGTCGCGTTCTCGTCGTAGTCCTCGATGGTCTGGAGTTTCCATAGGGGAGAGAACACCAGGAATCCCATGGACAGGAGCTCACCCACGGCGCCGATCCAGAACGTCGCCGCGAGGCCGATGGCCCCCGCGACCACTCCCGCGAGCAAGGACCCGATCGGCATGACGCCCCACACCGCGAAACGGATCGTCGCGTTCATGCGGCCCAGAAGGCGTGGCGGGCAGACGCGTTGGCGAAGGCTCACCTGCGTGATATTGAAGGAGACGATGCCCACGAGCATGAGGAAGGATCCCAGCGCGAGAACGTAAGGCGCGAGGGGGCGCGGGACGAGGAGCGAGCAGGGAACGACGAACGCGAAGATACCCGAGGCGAGCGCCGAGATCGGGACGGCGTGACCCTCGCCGTAGCGCCGGGCAAGCACGGGCCCCAGCAGGGCGCCGACGATGGCGCCCACGGAGCCGGCCGTCATGATGAGACCGAAGACGCCGGATCCGAGGCCGAACTCACGCAGGGCCAGCACGGGAAACATCGTGAAGGCCATGGTTCCAAAGAGGTTCGACGTCGTGGCTGCGTACACCACGGGGCGAATCAGGGGTTGGTGGCGGACGAAGTCCACGCCTTCCCGGATCTCGCGGCTCAGGTGCCGCGGAGCCGTCGACCGGGTCACCGCGGGCTCGGGGATTCGCCAGACCGCGAACGCCGAACCGAGGAATCCGATGACCGAGGCGAGAGGAAGGATCGGCGCGGAGATGACCTTGGCGAGGAAGCCCCCCGCGCTCGGTCCCGCGATGTTCGCCACCTCCAGCGTCGCCTGGAGTCGCGAGTTCGCCTCGGTGAGCTGCTTCTTCGGGACGAGCGAAGGGACGATGCTCATGTACGCGACGTCGAAGAAGACCCGGCACACGCCAACGCCGAGCGCCACCCACATAAGCCAGACGACGCTCAGGATCCCGAATCCCCAGGCGAGGGGAATGATGCCGAGCAGCGCCGCGCGAACGACGTTTGCCGCGATCATCACGCGACGGTGAGACATGCGGTCGACCCACGCGCCAGCAGGAAGGGCGAGGAAGAGGAACGCCGCGCTCTCCGCGGCGCCGAGGAGACCCACCTGGAACTCGGTCGCGGCGAGGTAGGTAACCGCGGTAATCGGTAGCGCAACGTGCACGATCATGGCGCCGAAACTGCTCACCGTTTCGCCGGAAAGCAAGAGCACATATGCGCGATTTCGCCAGAGGGAAGGCACGAGCGAATTCTCGCACGCGCGTCGGACCGGAAACGCGCGATCCCGGCCCGACACGGTCAGGACCCTGTCTATGCGATGTTTCGAGCGGCTGGGTGTCGCATTCCTCACAAGAGAGCCGATTTTCCTGTTCTCAAAGCGAGTGCCTCGCTATGTTTCGAGAGTGACCGTACTCGGGCAGTTGACGGCGACCATTGCCGACATGGCGCAGGACCGACGTGTGCTTGTGGCGTTCGACGGCCCCGACGCCGGGGGCAAGACGACGATGGCGAATCGCGTCGCCTCTGCGCTTCCCGGGGCCGTGGTGCGCGCATCGGTCGAGGGATTCCACCGCCGTCGTGAGGTTCGGATGGCGAGGGGTATGGATTCCCCCGAGGGCTACTATCGCGATTCGTTCAATCTCGAGGCACTCGAGGAGGAGCTCCTGTCGCCGTTTCTCGCGGGCAACGGCCTCGTGCGCACCCGCGTGTTCGACTATCGCACCGACCAGGCCGTCGACGGCGAGTACGAGGCCGTTCCACCCAGCGCGACCCTCATCATCGACGGAGTGTTCCTCTTGCGACCCGAGTTGCGCCGCTGGTGGAACCTCGCCATCTACGTGCACGTGCCGGACGAGGTCTCGCTCGCCCGTGCGATCGCCCGCGACTCCGATGTCTACGGCGGCCCCGAGGAGACCGAAATGAAGTACAGATCTCGGTACCTTCCCGGCCAGGCCCTCTACCGCATGGAGGCGCACCCACAGGACGCGGCCCTCATCGTCATCGACAACTCGGATGCGGATCGCCCCGAGGTTCTCAAGTGGGATGTCGCCGCGCACGTCTGACAGGAAGGCTGGAGCCATGAGGTTCACAGGCAGTCCTGAGGGGTTCGGTGGTCCTGGCCCCGTGGCCTGGACCGGCGGGACCTGGACGCGCGAGCCCGCGGACGCGGCCATCGATGGAGATGATCTGCTCGCTATCGCCGCGCAGGGAAGCGACGCCTGGCTCACCACCGGGTACGGATACACGCACGACACGGCCCACGCGCTTCTCGCCGCGTTCCCCCGGGACTCCGCGGTCGAGGTGACGTTTACGGCGGACCTGCGCGAGCAGTACGACCAGGCGGGCCTCTTCATTCGGGCCGACCCAAGCACGTGGATCAAGGCCGGCCTCGAGTACGCCGACGGGGTCCTCCAGGCGGGGGCGGTCGTTACTCACCAGCGATCCGATTGGTCCGCTAGCCCTTTCTGGGGCGAAGGGGCGCAGCCGATCACCGTTCGGGCGAGCCGATCGGGAGACGCGATCACCGTCCGCGTACGCGCGGGTGACAATCCCTTCCGACTCGTGCGCCTCGCGCCCATGGATCCCGAGGTAGTGCTCACGGCGGGTCCCTACCTGTGTGCGCCCACCAGATCCGGCCTCACCGTCCGCTTCCGTCGCTGGGAGCGAACCGCGCCAGACGAGCCGCTCCACGAGGAGTAGCGGGGGCGAGGAGTAGTGGGGGCGTCCGCGGCTACCAGATCGAGACGCGCTCCTCCGGCGGAAGCCATAGGGCGTCCTCGGGCCCCACGCCGAACGCCTCGTACCAGGCGTTCATGTTGCGAACGACGCCGTTGATGCGGAATTCCTCCGGTGCGTGTGGATCGGAGTTCATCTGGGTGATGAGGGCCTCGTCGCGGCGCAGAGTCTGCTCGGTCGTGGCGTATCCAAGGAAGTACCGTTGCGCGCCGGTGAAACCGTCAAGCACGGGCGCGTCGTCGAGGCTGCCTCCGAGGGAAATCGCGTAGGCCTTGAGGCCGATCTCCAGGCCCGCGAGGTCGCCGATGTTCTCGCCGATGGTCAACGCGCCGTTGACACGATGCTCCGGGCCCAACTGGGCGGGTGAGTAGGCGTCGAACTGGTCGATGAGGGCCCGAGTTCGTTCGGCGAAAGCCTCACGGTCGGCCTCGGTCCACCAGTCGTCGAGGCGGCCGAGTCCGTCGAACTTGGAGCCCTGGTCGTCGAAGCCGTGGCCGATCTCGTGGCCGATGACGCTCCCGATCGCGCCGTAGTTCGCGGCGTCGTCGGCCTCGGCGTCGAAGAACGGGGGCTGAAGGATCGCAGCGGGAAACACGATTTCATTGCCCGTGGGGTTGTAGAACGCGTTGACGGTCTGGGGGAAGGTGAACCACTCCTGTCGATCGGTGGGCTTCAGTAAGCGGCCCCAGTCGTAGTCCTCCTCGAATGCCGTCGCGGCGCGAACGTTGCCTACGAGGTCAGAGGGGTCGAGCTCGAGCCCTGAGTAGTCGCGCCACCGATCGGGGTAGCCGATCTTTGGCGTGAATTGCCCGAGCTTCTCGAGCGCCCTCGCCTTCGTCTCCTCCGTCATCCAGTCCAGGGCGACGATGGATTGGCGGTACGCCTCGATGAGGTTTGCGACGAGCGCGTCCATGCGTGCCTTGTGCGTCGAGGGGAAGTGCCGTTTCACATACTCGCGGCCCACGGCCTCGCCGAGCACGCCGTCGACCAGCCCAACGCCGCGCTTCCAGCGGTCGCGTTGTTCGGGGGCCCCACTCAGGACCGTGCCATAGAAGTCGAAGTTCGCACGCGAGAGTACGCGCGTCAGGTACGGGGCTCTCCCCGACACGACGCGCCAGCGCAGCCACGACTTCCACTCGTCGAGGGGGATCTGTTCCGATCCGCCGGGCCAGAGGTCACAGAGTTGTTCGAAGAACGAGGGCTGCTGCGCCACCAGTTTGTCGCGCCCCCCCTCGGGGATACCGACCGCGTCGGCCCATGCGCGCCACGGGAAGCCGGGAGCCGAGGCTTCCAAGGCGTCGAGCGTCGTCGGGTTGTACGTAAGATCCGCCTCGCGGGACTTCACGATGTCCCAATGGCGCTTCGCGATCGCGGTCTCGAAGGCGAGGATGCCCGCGCCGGTGAAGGTCCCCGCACCCAGCGCGTCGGCGGCGAGCCCCGCCATGCGATCCACATGCGCGACGTACTTGTCCCGCACGTCCTTGTGCTGCGGGTCCCTGAAGTACGCCTCGTCGGGCAACCCGATGCCCCCCTGGCCGATCCACAGAACCATCTGATCGGGGTTGCCTGGGTCCGCCCAGACCTCGCGGGCGACGACGCCCGAGACCCCGGTGCGGGCCAGCATCCCGAGGGCACGGGCGAGATCCTCGGGGGAGTCTGCCTCGTCGATGAGGGCGAGGTCTGGGCCGAGGGGCTCCATGCCGAGGGCATCGCAGCGATCCTCGTCCATGAAGCTTCGGTACAGGGCGCCGATCTGGGAGTCCGCGGGCGCGTCCTCGATAATCTCTCTCACGCGCTCCTCGGACAGATCGCGGAGACGGTAGAAGTGGCCGTCTCCCGATCGATCGTCGGGGATCACGTGCGTATCGAGCCATGGCCCGTTGACGTACCGGAAGAAATCGTCGGCCGGACGGATCGTCGGGGAGAAGGTCTCCGGAGCGAGTCCGGATCGTGAGGAGGGATCGGGGGCTGGCGTCATGCGCCCAGCCTAGGCGAGCGACGCGCCAGGAACCGCGCCCTGGCGGCGGGTCGTGACCTGGCAGAATGGTCGCCATGCGCCTTCACATTGCAGCGGATCACGCCGGATTCGAGCTGAAGCAGCTCCTCATTACGTACCTTGAGGCCGAGGGACACGAGGTTACGGATCACGGGGCGTTCGAGTTTGACGAGAACGACGACTACCCGGGCTTCTGTTTTGCCGCTGGCGAAGCGGTCGCGGCCGATCCCGGCTCGCTTGGCATCGTCCTCGGGGGTTCCGGTAACGGCGAGCAAATCGCGACGAACAAGGTCAAGGGCGTGCGTGCCGCCCTCGCGTGGAGTGTTCAGACCGCGATGCTCGGGCGCTCCCACAACGACGCGAACGTCGTCGCCCTTGGATGGCGCCAGCATGGCCTCGTCGAGGCGACGGAGATCATTCAGGCCTTCGTCTCGACCCCCTTCAGCGGCGACGAGCGTCACCAGCGGCGCATCGACCAGCTCAAGGCATACGACGAGAAGCGCTAGCGTTCGCGCGGCTCTTCGCTTGTAACTGGCTCGTCACGGGGGAGCGCGGCACAGGACGATCCCGCACCCGCCCAGGGGGCTAGAACATGAAGTTGCACACCGGGGCGAGCGGAGACACCATGGCGCGACCGAGGGAGCCTGCGGCCCCCGGGGTGTTCTCGACGACGAGCGCCGCGTCGACGAGCGCCTCGAGCCTTACGCCACCCAGATACGCAGCGCCCAGCTCCTGGATGCCGAGGGTGAGGTCCGCCGTGGCTCCCGCCGCTGGAGAGACGGTTGCAGACCCATCGGAGATCGTTACGCGCCACAGCCCCGCGTTCTCGGGGATCTGCGGATCGGCGAGGGACAGGACGACGTCGGCATCGGCCTCGTAGCGCCGGCCCTCAAGCGCGGCCTTGATGTCGAGGATGCGGACCCAAACGTTGTCGCGCACGGCCGGCTTGGCGGCGCGCTCGTCCACGAGCAGGTGCACGAGCGGATCATCGACGGCCATCGCCCAGGAGCGGGTCGAGACCATGAGGTCGAGGTCCGTCAGCACCGACCACAGGCGACGGCTCGCGGCGGCGGTCAGGGCGCCCCAGGCGGAGATCCTGGTGATCCCGTTGGGCTCCCAATCGTCCCAGTTGCCCTTACGGCGGAACGCCGCCCAGGCGACCACGGTCTCGCCGTCCTTCACCGTGGCGAAACGGAGGGGCTCGGCGTCGTCGCGGTTCGACTCGACGTCGACGAGAAGGTTCGCGAGCAGGGAATCGGGAACGGTCGAGGTCGATCCCGGACGCGGGTATCGAGACTGGAACTCTCGGACGATGGGGCCGTGGTCCTCGAGCGAGCAGGTGTCGAGCGTCACGGTGAGGTCGTCCGATCCGGGAACCTCGCGGAGATTGACCTGGCGCCCCAGTTCCATGCGAAGGTCGCGCGCGGCGAGCCCGTACCCGAAGCGCTGGTAGATGGCTGGTTCGGCGGCGAACAAGAGGCTGACTGCCTCGCCGCGTGCGCGTGAGCGCGCGAAGTGATCGGCCATCATCGCCGTGAGGAGGCCCCGGCGCCGGTGGCCCTGATGCACCCCTACCCACGTCAGCCCGGACGTCGGCACCGTACCGCCGCCCGGCACGCGCATCGCGAACTCGAAGGAGGAGTGCACGGCTGCGAGCGTGCCGACAGGGCCGCGCGCGGCGTCCGTGATCTCCACGGCACGTCCGCGTTCGAACGGGAAGTAGTTGAGGTGCGCCTCGACTTCCGAGGGACGAACGGAGAAGACGAAGGCCCACGAGTCGATGTCGAGCATCTCCCTTCCGCGTTCGCGGGGGAGGTCGACGAGGGAGTATCCGTTTGGTGCAGTCACGCGTCCGATCATGGCACGGGAGGATTCGCGCCGCTATGAGCGTCGGGGCACGATTGCGCAACGATCGGATTATGTGAAAGCGCAGAAAGCCTACGTCGCGCGAGCGGCGTTGATGGCGTCGCGCAGCCGCGCGTACTCCACTTTGATGCAGCGGTTCTGGATCACGGTAAGGCCCGCGCCGCTGGCCACCGCTGCCGCCTCGGCGTTCGCGATCCCCAACCGCATGAACACCGTCTTCGCCCCGACGGCGACGGAACGAGTTCGCGCAAGGAGGACCGCAAGTTCGGCGTCCGGGGGAGCCTGGTCGGCGCAGGGGGCCGAGGGAACGCACGCGTCGTCCGAGCCGACGCTGATCCCAAGGAAGTCGGCCACGATTCAAGAACGGCCACGTCGCCCCGATGCTTCCCTGGGCGCCCGACTAGATGTAGTACATCGAGGGTTCGCGTTCCTTGTTCATCGTGCGTTGGACGGCCGTGCGCGCGGCGTCGCGTTTTGCTGCGGCGCTCGACGTTCCCGAGTCGACGCACGATGCGGCGGTGCTCGCTTCGACGACGGCGGGGTGCTCGCGGACCACGGCGGGGATTCCCACCGCGGTGGCGCACTCGGGC
>CAZTJX010000032.1:0-11448 GCA_964613755.1 uncultured Demequinaceae bacterium
AAGAGGATCGGGTCGACGACCTTGAGCACGTAGGTTCCGCGCGTGAGGGCGCCCGCCTGGGCGTTGAGGTAGGAGTCGTCCCAGTAAATGGCGCTCTGGGTGCCGAACTTGTTGTTCGGGATCTCCTTGAGGTTCACGTAGAACACGAGCTGCTGGCTGCCGGGCTGGCCACCGAACTTGAAGCGCTTCCACGATGTCTTGAACGTCGAGCTGAAGATCCCGCCCTTGGAGAAGACGGACTTGGAGTTCTGGTCCTCGCTGTCCCAGCGGTACGCGCCGGGCTCGCCGATGACGGCCGTGACGGCGCCGTCCTGGAAGGTCAGGACGCCGTAGCCCTCTGGCACGACGACGACCGAGCCGTTCGTGATGATGTTCTCGGAGGCATGGGTGTTCTTTCCGCGACCCGCGTTCGTCTTCTGGGTCACTGCGGGGAAGAGCACCGCCGTGTCGGAGACTCCGCTCGGCGGAACCAAGAAGTCAAGAAACTGGTCGCCGAAGGTGGACTTGAGCGAGTCGATTGCCGCACCGACCGCGATTGAAATGAACCCCATGTTCCGTCCCGTCTTTCGTGGGGGGGGACGCCAGGTGTCCCCGCCTACCCGTCGCGGGGCGTACCCCGCGCGAAAACCAGCGCCGATGCTCGCCTCCGCTGAGGCGAACCTATCATTGGAGCCGCGTCGCGTCTCGAGAAACGAGTCGACGGACGCGAGCGCCACAGTGCGGCCGCGTTCGCGCACGTTCCCCCGAATCCGCCACAATGGGACCAGCCCCGGCCACGCCTCCCTCGGAGGCGACGACGAAAGGATCTTCTCCGGTGAACATCAACGGCGACACGATCACCCTGGAGCACGGGCCCTATCGGGCCGACCTCGCGACCGTCGGCGCTGCCGTCCGCACCCTCACGTACGAAGGCCGAGACCTCGTCGTCCCCTTCGGTGAGGACGAGCTCCGTCCCGCATTCCGCGGCGTGCTTCTCGCGCCATGGCCCAACCGCGTCGTCGACGGGACCTACACGTTCGATGGCGTCACCTACGAGCTTCCGATCACCGAGCGCTCACGCCACCACGCCCTCCACGGGCTGATCTGCGACCAGGGCTTCGACGTCGCGAGCCGTGCGGCGGACTCCGCGACGCTCACCACCACGATCCACGCGCGCGAGGGCTTCCCTTTCACCATCGGCCTCGAGGCGGTCTTCGAGCTCGGCGACGACGGCCTGACGACGACGGTCACGGCGACGAACCTGGGCGCCGCGCGGGCGCCGTACGGAACGGGGCCGCACCCGTACCTCTCGGCGGGGACGCCGACCGTCAATGACTGCACCCTGAGCCTTCCCGCCGCGACCATCTACAAGGTGGAGCCGGAGCGCCTCACCCCCGTTGCGCTCGTGGACGTCGCCGCGTCGGACGGCGGCGCGCTCGACTTCCGGGAGCCCCGTGAGATCGGGACGCAGTTCATCGACCACGCGTACTCGGGGCTCGCGCTGGGCGACAACGGCATGTGCGAGGTCCGCCTCGAGGCGCCGGACGGCAAGGGCGCGCGCATGGTGTGGGATGGGCGCGTGCTGCCGTGGGTTCAGATCCACACCGCCGACCGTCCCGAACCGGAGAACAACCGGCTCGGCCTCGCGGTGGAGCCGATGACGTGCCCACCCGACGCCTTCAACCTCGGCACCGACCTTGTTGTGCTTGAGCCGGGCACGAGCCACGTCGCCGCCTGGACGATCGCGGCGATCTAGCCCGTCGGCGGGATCAGCACCCAGTCGGGGAACTTGGGTTGGCGCCGATCCCCCGACGACCTGCCCGACAGCCTGCGCGCGAGCCACGGCAGCACGTAGACCAGCCAGTACCGGACCTCCCCGAGCGCCCGCCGCAACGGACCACGCGCCGGGGCGTCGGCCGGGTCGACGACGGGGGCGGGCGTCGGGACCCCCATCGCGGCGAGGACGCGGCTCGCTACGCGCTCGTGCCCCAGCGCGTTCAGGTGCAGCCGATCCGGGGACCAGTAGGGCCACCGGCGTGACTCCAGATCGCGGAAGTTGTCCACGAACGTGACCCCGTCGCGGCCGTCGACGAGGTTCTCGACGATGACCGTGAGGCGAGTGCCCAGCTCCCGCATGCGTTGACCCTTGGGGAGGCGCTCGGAGGGGTCGGGTCCGCTGAGGATGACGAGGTGCACCCCGGTGTCGGCGCACGCGTCGAGGACGCGGGTCAGCAGGGCGATCATGCGCTCGTCTGAGTAGCCGGGGCGCAGCATATCGTTGCCGCCGCCATTGAAGGTCAGGTGCGTGGGCGGCGGGTCGAGGGCGAGCGCCGCGTCGAGCTGATCGTTCGCGATGGCCTGGATCAGGCGCCCGCGGACGGCGAGGTTGGCGTACCAGACCTCCTCATCCGGATGGGCGGCGGCCAGGCCCATCGCGACGCGATCGGCCCACCCGATCGGAGTGCCGTGGGGGCCCTTGTCCGACAGGCCCTCGGTGAAGCTGTCGCCGATCGACACGATGCGCATGGCATCCATCATGCTCCCGGTCGGGGCACGGCGCGGTCGAGGGTCCGGCGATGTCCCCAGGGCGGCGATGTCCCCAGGGTCTGGGGCCGACGCTTGCTGGTCGATGCGCCCGCCTCGCCTCCCGCCGTGGCGCTCTCCGCGCAAACCTGGAATGCGGGGAGGACGGCCAATAGGCCTCCTAGACATTGACTATCTAGAGGGGGTTGCTACCCTGATGGTGAAAGCCATGCGGCGACGCGCCGTGAAGGCCGCGTTGCGGCGACACGGAAGTCGCGTGATCTCCGAAGGCGGCGCCCACACCAAGTGGGGGTGTCCGTGCGGAGAGCACTCGGCGAATATCCCGCGGCACCGCGAAGTCTCGCCGGGCGTCGTCCGCGACACGGCGCGGCGCATGGCGTGCCTGCCGGAAGGGTGGCTGACATGACCTACACCGTGGTCGCTCGGCACTGGGAGCGCGGCTGGGAGCTCCGCGTCGGCGGAGTCGGCGTGACTCAGTCCCGCACGCTCGCCGGGGCGGAAGACATGGTCCGCGACTACCTCAGGCTCGATGGGCACGCGGACTGGAGGACCTCCGACCTCGTCATCGCGCCCGACCTTGACGGGCTCGAAAGGCGGGCGTCGGAAGCGCGCGAACTCACGCGTTCCGCCGAGCGCGCTCAGCGCGACGCCGCCCGCGAGTCCCGGGCCGTCGCCCGCGCCCTCCGCGCCGCCGGACTCTCGGTGACCGACACCGCGACGGTGCTCGGGGTATCGCGGGGGCGTGTGTCGCAGCTCGTGTCCTAGACGCCGCCGCGCTGGGGTCGCGCGCCGGTAGGGTCGGTGCCATGAGGGCCGCGCGCTTCGGGGAGAGGTACGGCCCCTACGCGCTCGTGGCCGGGGGCTCCATCGGGCTGGGCGCCGCGTTCGCCGAGGCGATCGCTCGGCGGGGCGTGAACCTCGTCCTGGTCGCGCGGAACGGCGCCCGGCTCGAGGAAACCGCGGCACGTCTGCGGGAGGCCCACCGGGTCGAGGTCGTCGCGGTGGCCGCGGACATGGCCGACTGGGACGGTGTGAAGGCGCGCGTCTCCGCGCTCGACGTCGAGATCGGCCTGCTCGTCTACGACGCCGCGTACGCGCCCATCGGCTTGTTCGCGGACGCGACCGAGCAGGACCTGGCGCAAGCCGTCGCGGTCAACGTCAACGCGCCGCTCCTCCTCACCCGGACGCTGATCGCGCCGATGATCGAGCGAGGTCGCGGCGGCGTCGTGCTGATGTCCTCGCTCGCCGGCGGCCAGGGAAGCCCGAACCTCGCGACCTACGCCGCCACCAAGTCGTTCAACGTGATCCTGGCCGAGGGCCTGTGGAAGGAGTTGAAGCCGCGCGGCATCGACGTGCTCGCGTGCGTCGCCGGCGCCATCTCCACCCCCGGCTATGAGGCCGCCGAGAGCGCCAAGCCCGTGCCCGGGACGATGACCCCCGAGGTCGTCGCCGAGACCGCGCTGAAGGCGCTGGGGCGCGGCCCCGTCGTCGTCCCCGGGGCGACGAACAAGGTCGGCCGCTTCGTCATGACGCGGCTGTTGAGCAGGAAGGGCGCAATCGGCATCATGGCGAGGAACACCGGAGGGCTGTCGTAATGGAAGGTGCGCCATGAGGATCGCCCTGAGTCTCGCGACCCCGCTGATCGCGTACGTCGCGATCACGTTGCTGCACGTCGCCATCCCGGCGCGGCGGACGCGGGGCTACGTCGCGAGCGAGACCACGGGCGAGGTGATGCGGTACCGCCTCAACGGCCGGCTCGTGCTCAGCGCGAGCATCGTGGCCTGGTTCCTGCTCGGGTACGCGGGCGTCGTCGACTACGAGTGGCTGTACGAGACCCGTTGGCTGGGGCTCGCGGGCGCGTGCCTGATCGGGCTGACGTACTCGTTCTGGGTGGTCCTCCACTACCCGCCGACGGGCCGGTCGTTCCTCGCGGACTTCTGGTTCGGCCGGGCGCAGGACCCGCAGCTGCGCGACGGGTTCGTCGACGCGAAGGTGTGGTTCTACCTGGTCGGCGCCGTCATGCTCCAGCTCAACGTGCTCTCGTTCGCCGCGTACCACCTGGCGAACCTCCCGGATGTCAATCCGGGTTTCCTGCTCGCCTGCGGGATGCTCACGTGGTTCTGCTTCGACTACCTGATCTTCGAGAAGGTCCACCTGTGGACCTACGACTTCATCGCCGAACGCGTGGGCTTCAAGCTGGGGTTCGGCTGCTTCGCGTTCTACCCGTACTTCTACGCGGTCGCGCTGTGGTTCACCGCCGACCGGCCCGACCCAGGGCTCCCGGGGTGGCTGACGATCGCGTTCGGCGTGCTCTTCCTGGGCGGCTGGGTGCTGACGCGCGGCGCGAACCTCCAGAAGTACCTGTTCCGGACGACGCCCGAGCGCCGGTTCCTCTGGTTCCGGCCCGAGGCGCTGACCGACGGCACGAACACCCTGCTCGCCAGCGGCTTCTGGGGCGTCAGTCGTCACGTCAACTACCTGGGCGAGATCACGCAGGCGGTGGCCATCGCGCTCGCCGTCGGCTACTTCGGCGTGTGGGCGGTGTGGCTCTACCCGGCGTACTACGTGGCGCTCATGGTCACCCGCCAGGCCGACGACGACAAGGTCTGCCGCGCGAAGTACGGGAAGCTCTGGGACCGGTACACCGCGAAGGTGCCGTACCGGATCGTTCCGCGCGTGTACTGAGCACCGAACACGAGGGGGAGCCTCCCGTCGACACATGGCACCGCCTGGAGGATAGTGAGGGGAACGGATACCTCACTCGGACCTCGCAGCCGATTCCTCCCGAGAATGGACCACCATGTCTCACCCGCTCACCACTCTCGTTCTGACTCCCTGGCTCGGCGGGGACTACTTCGGGCAGATACTCGGGGGCCTTGCCCGGGAGCTCGTCGCCGCCGACAGGCGTCTCGTGATCGTTGAAACCCTTCAAGAGGCCGCGCCTCGCGACGAGGCTGGCGAGCGCCGCGATTTCACCGCGCAAGTCGCGTGGTCGCAGGCGGACGGGGTTGTTTCGATCACCACAGCCGTGGGCCCGGCCTACCTGAAGCACCTTCGCGAAGCCGGAAAGCCGGTAGTGCTCGTTTCCAGCCCAGAGATGAAAGACATCGACGCGCAGATCGTTCGGCCGGACAACCTCCAGGGGACCATCATTGCGGTCGAGCACCTCGTCGGCCACGGCCACACGCGGATCGGCTTTGTCGGCAACCTCGCCCAGCGGGACATCCGTGAGCGCTTTGACGCCTACCAACAAGCGCTCGAAACCCATGGCCTCACGGCAGATCCCGCGCTCGTGTTTGCGGCACCGGAATTCGACGGCGGGGGCGGCGCAGTCGCCGCCCGCGCCGAATCCGGCGGCGTTCTCGCGGCTCGCGCGCTACTCGCCGCCCCGCACCGTCCAACCGCCCTGATGGTCGGAGCCGACCGCGACGCGATCGGGCTCATGCGCACGCTGACCAGTGCCGGTCTGGTCATCCCGCGCGACCTCGCGATCGTGGCGTTCGACAACATCGCGGCCGGGGCCTTCACCACTCCTCCGCTCTCGAGCATCAACCAGCCCTTCGACGATCTCGGCTCTCTCGCTGGCCGACTCATCCTGTCGAAGATGCGGGGCGATGCCGTGCCGGGCACCACCTTCACACCAGAGTCAGCCGTCCTGAAGGTGCGGGAATCATGCGGGTGCGCCGTTGATGCGCAGCACAACGAGAGAGACGAGGGTGGCTGGTCGCCTGGCGCATCCACGGAGCTCCTGCGCGAAGAGTTCCAGGAGGTGCTCCAACGGGCGCTACACACCGGAGACGAGGTGGCCGACCGTCGAATGCGCGGCGCGGTAGCAACGACTGTCGCCGACGCCGTGCGTCTGCTGGAACTAGGCGAGGAGGTGACAACCGCGCAGATCGAGGCGCTCGCGAGGTCGTTGCAGGGCCTCACCTCCCGCCCCGACACGCTGCATCGCTTCACGGACGCGATGACGAAATACGCCAAGCGGGCCGGATTCTCCACCGCACCGACGATGGACGGTGCATCCCCCGTGTCAGTCCGAGTCGCCGCCGCAATGTGGACGCTTCAGGCCGGCGCGCTTCTGAAGGATGCGGAGATCACCGACACCGCGATCGCCGAGCAGTACGTCGTCGACGCCGGACTGCTCGACCTCGGCGGCTCCGACCCTCGCGACCTCGGCTGGCTCACCGACACTCACGTCACGTTGGGAGCTCTCGCATTGTGGGAGGGCGTTCCGTCTTCCGGTCGGCTGAAGATCGTCGGCACGTACGACGCTACGGGAGCCCCGTCGGACCTCGTGGGGACTGCCATGCGGAGCGAAGACTTTCCGCCGGAAGGCTTCATCGCCAGGGCCGCGGCAGCGGACCGTGAGGTGAGCGTGGTCATCCCGGTCAGTGCCCGGGAGCGGGACTGGGGTGTGCTCGCCGTTGTCGCAGCGATCGACCCGGCCACGGCCCGCGAGACCTACCAACACTGGGTGGCGCTGCTGTGTGCCGCCCTTGAGTCTCAGCGCCTCCAAGAAGAGCTGCGCAGAAGCGCTCTCTTCGACGCGCTGACCGGATTGCCGAACCGCCAGCTCTTCATCCAACAGTTGGAGAATGCGCTCGCACGGAACAAGCGTTCAGGCACGCCCTATTCCGTGCTCTTTCTCGACATCGACGGGTTCAAGCTGATCAACGACTCGCTGGGTCACCAGGTGGGCGACCGCGTGCTGCAGACGGTCGGCTCGAAGATCAAGGGGGAGATGCGCGACGCGGACGTCGCGGCACGGTTTGGCGGCGACGAGTTCGTGATCCTTTTGACGGATACCGAGCCCCGAATGGCGATGGTGGCCGCCCACCGCGTGCAGGCGACGCTCTCACAGCCACACAGTCTTGACGGCCACGAGATCGTGACGCGTGTGAGCATCGGTATCGCGTCAAGCGACATCGAATACGCCTCCGCGGAGGACGTCGTCCGAGACGCCGATACCGCGATGTACCGCGCCAAGACCACGGAGCCGGGGACGGTGGCCTACTTCGACGCGACGATGCACGAGAGCGCGCTGCGCCGAGCGGAGATGGCGCGCGAGGTGCTTCGGGGCCTCATGGAGGACCAGTTCGAGGTGCACTACCAGCCGATCGTCGACCTGACCTCGGGGCGCACGGATCGCTTCGAGGCGCTCGTGCGCTGGCGCCATCCCGAGCGCGGGATGCTCCAGCCCGCCGACTTCCTGGCCGCGATCGAGGAGACGGCGCTCATCGTCCAACTGGGTCACTGGGTGGTCAACGAGGTCTGTAGCAAGCTCGCCGAGTGGGGGCCCCGGGTGGTGAACGTGAGCGTCAACGTCTCGGACAAGGAGTTCTGGAGCCAGGACCTCCTGACGCACGTGCTCACGACCCTCAAACGCCACGACCTCACCCCGGATCGCCTCACGCTGGAGATCACGGAGACCATCCTGATGCGGCGCCCCGAACTGTCCCTTCGCCTGATGCACCGGCTGCACGAGGCGGGACTCCTGCTCCACATCGACGACTTTGGGACGGGGTACTCGTCGCTCGAGACCCTTCACCGGTTTCCCGTGGACGCCATCAAGATCGACCGCTCGTTCATCCAGACACTGACGACCGCGGAGAACAGCGGCGAGTTGATCTCGTCCCTGGTGAAGCTCGGCAACGCGCTCGGACTCTCTGTGCTCGCGGAGGGCGTCGAGACGGGCGAGCAGCTGGCCTTCCTTCAGGACCTCGGATGCGCGACCGGCCAGGGGTACCTGTTCATGCCCGCCGTCACGGGGGACCTTGTCGCGGATCTCCTGGACCGGTCCCTCCACGCGGACAGCCCCGACGCGGCGGAGTGAGCCGGGCAGCACCCAAGGAAGGCCGCTACGCCCGCGCCTCGGCCCCCGCGGCGCGGATCACCTCCTGGTCCTGCGGGTCCGTCAGGGCGGCAACCGCGCGCCGTTCGGCCGCCTCGGAGGCGTCGTGGACGGCGTCGACGTCGTTGTCCCGGGCCACCACGGCCAGCGACTCGAGCACGCGCTGCAGCCGAAGCCCCACCTCGACCAGCCCGGCGCCGTCGCGGGCGATGGGGCGCAGCCCGTCGTTCAGCATGTCGCTCAGCGCGACGCGCCGCACGTGCACGCGCGGGTGGTCCACCTCGGACTCGTCGGGCGTCGTCAGCATGCTTGTCGCGACCCGCTGCAGCGCGTTGAGCACCTCGATCGCGGTCCCGGGGTCGTTGATCGCGGGCGAGAGCGCGCGGCTGGCGATCTCCGCGAGCGCGACGAATCCCAGGCGCGGGTCCTGGTCGAACGTCCGGTGACGCTCCAGGCGGAAGGCGCGCCGCAGCCGGTCCTCCGCCCCTTCCGGCACGTCGCCCTCCACCTCCGCCAGCGTCGTGCCCAGGGCGACGGCAGCGCCGGGGAGCACGCGCACGTGCACCGTGAGCTCGTGTTCCTCCGCGGCCCGGGACAGCTCGGAGATCCCGACGCCCGTGAGGAGCCCGGCGCGGTCGGCGGCCACGGTCACCGCGCCCTCGGGCACGTCCACCGCGGGCGCGCCGCCCAGGTAGGGCTCGCGCGCGAACCGCTGCGTCGCCTTGGTCGCGGCCGCCTCGACCCGGTCGATGACGTCGGACATGCGCCCGAACACCGTGAGGTGGTGGATCCAGCTGAGCAGCGTGATCACGACAATGGTGATGACGGCGAGGGTGCCGAAGTACAGGATGATGCGCCCCTGCTCGCTGTAGTAGCCGGTGGAGAGCGCCGCGATGCCCACGATCGCGAAGACGAACGACCCAAGGAAGCTCGACAGGGCGTTCTGGGAGGTCCGGTCGCGGATCAGGAGCTGCGTGGCCCGGGGCGTCCCGACGGCGGCGGCGGACGAGTAGGCGGAGACCATGGCGGTCAGGGAGAACGTGGTCACGACGAGCATGGACGACGCCAGGATCTGCAGGATTGTCCTCACGGAGTCCTGGCCGAGCTCGGGGGCGAACGAGTCGGGAACGAGGGGGCCGATCCAGCGCGTGACGAGCGCGAGCGCGACCGCCACCGTGGCGAACAGTGCCAGACGGAACCAGATCCGCCTCTTCAGGCGCCGGAAGAAGGCGCTCCACCCGCTGACGTTCATCCGCGCTCCTCTACCTGGCCCTCCTTCGATGATGCCTTGCTGGGGCATTCGGTGTCACTCTTGCGCCCGAGCGCTCTCCCGCCGAATGCCCCCGTTGTCGTCGAGGACCCCGCAGCCGAAGTCGCCTAGGCCAACGACGAGGTCGCCCACTCCGTTCTTAGCCGCTCGTATCTCCGGCAGGGTCTCGGTGTCGCGTCGGGCGACGACGCTCGACTCGCCCTTTGCGGGCGTGTAGCGCACGGCAGGCAGGAGAGGTTGTGTAACGACTGGGGCGAGGACGCGGGAGGTCGCGTCATCAAGTTACTCAAACGGTGTCTCGTTCTTGCGCTCACCGCCCTCCACACCGTGAAGCCGTGCCAGCAATCCTTGGTACGGACACGGAGCCCCCGATCGGCCGTGCGTTGTGCTTGGCGCCGCGTGAGGCTGTCCGGGAAGAACACGAGTCAGGGACTGCACTTCGCAAGGAAAATGGCGCCCGGACATCGCGCTCGCTACGCCGACGTAGACAGCGCGCTCTGTCGATCGTATTGCTGTGAACTCTAGCGTCGGACAGCCGTGGAAGGTACTTCGGTGCAAAACGTCGAGCGTCCACCACCTCCTCCCCCAACTGCCGCAGACGAAATCTGACGGTACGATCCCCGAAGCACCGAACATGCTCGACTAGATCTCTCGGCAACTTCCAGCGATTCGTCGACGACTGCCCTTCGAGTTCGCCCTGGAACACGGGAGCGATGGGCGGCTCGACCTGGGGACTCCGTCGTGGGACTAGTCGACACTCCATCCCATCCGGACGGCCACGGCCCGAACGGACTCCGGGGCGTATCGCCGCAGGATGGAATCGCGTGCCAACTCCACGAGAACGGGCGGATAGCGCACCCCACCACTCAGAACGACGGTCGCCACGGACTGCGCCATTGTGCCTTGCCACAGGTGACGGGTCTCGTCGAAATCCAGAAGCTCGGTGCTCAACCCAGCCGAGTGTGCTTCCGCGCAGACTTCGAGCCACCTCTGCGCGTCGCTACCCGACTTCACGCGGCTCCAACCCGGAAACGACTTGAGGACATCGACAGTCTCGTTCGCTCGAACCGCACGCTTGAGCGCGGGATCCTCGCTTCCATCGACGTCCATGCGCCGGAGTTGCGCCCTCCCGAAGGCACGGTATGCAAGAGTGCGCGTCCGTGAATTCGCAGTGGAATCGAGCTCGATACCCTTGCGTGGTGAGCCCCCTCCAAAACGTCGGGCTTCCCGTGCGAAATGGACCGAGCGTGCAACGCGCACGAAATCCGCCGCACCCATCTCCGCGACTATTCGATCGACGCTCTCTAGGTTCGCGGCTACGTGTTGGGACGGTGCCCATGCCCAGAACATCGCCATCCAGAACATCCTCTCGTTCCCCTCACTCCGGTCGAGCAGGTCGACCCAACGCCTGGGAGTCCCGCGCCACGCTCGGGCAGACTGTGCCCTCAAAAAGAGTCCGGCCGAATCATCGTCGGAACCGGACTTCCGGGCCTCGGCCAATCTGATGTCCGCCATGCTCGCGACAATCGCGCGCAGGAGTGGCCAGCAGTGTCCGAGTTGCCGTTCCGTCTCCGCGAATATGGCCGATCGTGCCTTCATGACCTCAACTTGATCCCGACTAGCAAGGTGAGCTCCGTGTCGCGCCAGAAGCCCTGCCGCGAACGGAAACAGACCACCCCCATTTCGAGCATGCGCCTCGACCTCGACCGTTTGCTCGAATTGCTCGATGTCCTCCGGATAGAGGAATCGCTCCTCAAGAAGGGTGCCTAGCAACCCAACCGCGGACCTCCCTGGTGAGTCC
>CAZTJX010000032.1:11458-11682 GCA_964613755.1 uncultured Demequinaceae bacterium
GAGTGACCGCCCCACCTCATCCAAGCTGCCTCAACCGCGTCGGCCAGTGGCGATTCGTGCGAGATGAGTGCCGAATCCAAGGCGAGGATGTCGAGCAACCTGAAATCTGCTTCAACTTCTTCTGGTCCGTCTAGTGCGATCAACTCCATGCACTCGGCAGAATCGGTCACCGCTCCCGCCGCCAATGCCAGTCGGAGACGGTGGCGAAGCCCACCGCCGGTCGA
>CAZTJX010000033.1:0-11601 GCA_964613755.1 uncultured Demequinaceae bacterium
AACGACGGCGTCGTGATCCGCCGTGCTGAGGTAGATGTCGTACTCGTTGGGGGCCACCGTACGATTGCGATCGACGGAGGCCGCCTTGGCATCCGCCTCCTTGCGAAGCGCGGAAGCCAGCTCGATGGGCTTGACTCCGGAGCGCGACGTTCTGGAGAAGGCGGCATTGACCGCGTTCTCCACGCCCCGCTCGAACCGATCGAGGACACCCATGTAGGCATCGTATCTGTCCGTCCTCCCGTGCTAGAGTCGTGCGGCGCGCGCGAGTGGCGGAATTGGCAGACGCGCACGGTTCAGGTCCGTGTACCCGAAAGGGTGTGGGGGTTCAACTCCCCCCTCGCGCACCATCGCTCCCTAAGATCCAGCGGCTTGTCCAATCGCCCTTGGCGATACGCTGATGCATCATGTCCGCGCCTCGTTCCCAGGGTTCCCCGACGATCGATGTCGTCGTCGTCACGTACAACCCCGGGGAGACGCTCGAGGCCTTCCTCTCATCCCTTGCGGACGCGGGAGCGGTCGCGAGCGTGACGGTCGTGGACTCCGACTCTCCACGGAGGACGGCGGAGGCCGTCGCGCGGAAACACGGCGCCTCCTTCGTCGCCATGCCCGCGAACCTCGGCTACGGCGCGGCCGCCAATGCTGGCGCCCGACTCGGGTCGGCTCCGTTCATCGCAATCTGCAACTCGGATGTCGTCGTTGCGCCCGGCTCGTTCGCGGCGCTCGCGGCTGCGGGGGAGGCGGAGCCATCGATCGGGGCCCTCGGACCACGCATCCTGGAATCCGACGGTTCCCTCTATCCGAGCGCGCGCCCCCTCCCTAGCGTCTGGCTCGGCACGGGGCACGCGCTCCTGGGGCGCGTATGGCCGACTAACCCCTTCACCCGACGGTATCGCCGCGCCCTCGACCCCGACGGCCCGGGCGTCGATGCTGGATGGCTCTCCGGCTCGTGCCTCGTCGTCCGGCGCGAAGCGTTCGAGAGGATCGGAGGCTTCGACGAGGGCTTCTTCATGTTTATGGAGGACGTGGACTTGGGGCGCCGTCTTGGCCGCGCGGGATATCGGTGCCGCTGGGTTCCCGCCGCGACCATTACTCATGTCGGCGGGCACTCCTGGCGCAGCGATCCCGCTCCCATGATCCGGGCGCACCACGCCTCGGCGGCGCGTTATGTCGGCCTTGCCTTTCCGGGATGGTGGCGGGCACCCCTTCGGGGAGTGATGCGGTGGGGGCTCAAGGCGCGCGGACGCGCGGAGGTGGCCGCCGCCGCGCGCGCTAGGGCAGACTAGTCGGATGCGAGGAATCATCCTGGCCGGAGGTTCCGGCACGCGACTTCATCCCATCACCATCGGCGTCTCGAAGCAGCTCGTCCCTGTCTACGACAAGCCGATGATCTACTACCCGCTCTCGACCCTGATCCTCGCGGGCATCCGGGACGTCCTCGTGATCACGACCCCCCACGATGCGGAGCAGTTCGAGCGCCTCCTTGGCGACGGTTCCCAGTTCGGGATCTCGATCACCTACGCTCAGCAGCCCGAGCCAAAGGGGCTCGCGCAGGCGTTCACGATCGGCGCCGATCACGTGGGCTCCGAGAATGCGGCCCTCGTGCTTGGGGACAACATCTTCCACGGGCCGGGGCTCGGAAACACGCTTCAGCGATTCTCCGATATCTCCGGTGCCGCGATCTTCGCGTACCGCGTCGCGGACCCCCAGGCCTATGGCGTCGTCGAGTTCGACACCCACGGTAAGGCGCTCTCGCTTGAGGAGAAGCCTGCCCAGCCAAAGTCTCACTACGCCGTACCGGGGCTCTACTTCTACGACAACGACGTGGTGGCTATCGCACGGGATCTTGAGCCCTCCGCCCGCGGCGAGTACGAAATCACGGATATCAATCGTGTCTATCTCGAGGCAGGAACGTTGCAGGTCGAGGTGCTTCCTCGGGGAACGGCGTGGCTCGATACGGGAACCTTCGATTCGCTCCTCGATGCGTCGCAGTTCGTGCAGACCGTGGAGCGGAGGCAGGGCACGAGCATCGGCTCCCCTGAGGAGGTCGCGTGGAGGCGGGGCTTCCTCACGGACGACGAGTTCCGCGAGCGGGCAGGGGGGCTCGTGAAGTCCGGGTACGGCGGCTACCTTCTCGGCCTCCTCGACGAGTAGCGCGTAACCGAACCGGGCTCAGCCGACGACGTCGGCGAGGACCTCCCCGGCCGCCAGGGCCCAGCGTTCCTTCCAATCGCCGATGGGCGCGACTCCCAACCGAGTGATGGTCTCGTGACTCAGCACCGAGTACGCGGGTCGAGGTGCGGGGCGATCCAGATCCGCGGCGCTGCTCGGCGTGACGATGTCTCCCAGTCCGGCGGAGGCGACGATCTCCCTCGCGAATCCGAACCACGATGTCTGACCGGACGAGGTCCCGTGGTAGATGCCAGCGGGGGCCTCGGATTCGACGAGCCTAAGGATCAGGTCGGCGAGGTCGCGGGTCCATGTCGGCTGTGTGATTTGGTCATCCACGACCTCGAGGGCGCCGCGTTCTCGACCGACCCGTGCGATCGTCTTGGGGAAGCATGGCCCGCCGCGACCGTACAGCCCCGCGGTGCGGACGATGAGGGCGTCGGCGTCCGAGTCGCGGACTTGTTCCTCGCCCGCCGCCTTGGTACGGCCGTATGCTCCCTGGGGGTTCAGCGGGGCATCCTCGGGGTACGGGGTGGTCGCATCGCCCGCAAAGACGTAGTCAGTGGAGACATGAATCATGCGGAGGCCCATCTTCGCGCACGCCCGTGCGATGACTCCCGCACCCGTCGCATTGATGGCAAACGCGGCCTCCTCGTCCCCTTCTGCGGCGTCGACGGCCGTATAGGCAGCGCAGTTCACGACGATATCCGTGTCGGCAAATCCTTGCGCGACCTGGGTGGGATTCGTGATATCGAGGTCGTCTCGGTCGGTGACTTTGGGCTCAATCCCGTACGTACGCAGTGCGGCGATGACGTCCGTCGCGAGCATCCCGTACCCGCCGGCAACGTGCCACCGCGCCTCGGAAGTCTTCATGCGGGCCAGCGTAGTCGAAACGGTAGTCTGGTGTTCGATCGTCGAGTGGAGGCATCGTGGAGTTTCGGCCGTTGGCCGTGGAGGGAGCGTGGGAGATCACGCCTCGGCAATTCGCCGATCCTCGCGGGGTGTTCCTCGAGTCGTACAACGAGGGCCCGTTCGCGGCGACTGTGGGGCACCGACTATCCGTCGCCCAGACGAACATCTCCGTTTCTGCGGCGGGAGTCGTGCGCGGAATCCATTTCGCCGACGTTCCCCCCGGCCAGGCGAAGTACGTCACGTGTGCGAGCGGCGCCATCTTCGACGTCGTGGTGGACATCCGCGTGGGTTCGCCCACCTTTGGGATCTGGGACTCCGTGCTCCTCGATGACATCGACCGTAAGGCGGTTTACCTGAGCGAGGGACTCGGGCATGCGTTCATGTCGATCGAGGACGGTTCGACCGTCACGTACCTCTGTTCGACCCCGTACAACCCCGGACACGAGCACGAGATCTACCCGCTCGATCCGGAGATCGGAATCGAGTGGCCGACGAAGGCGCGCGACGGCTCGCCGATTGAGCCTCAGCTGTCCGGAAAGGACGCCGAGGGCCCGACGTTGTCCCAGGGTCGCGAGGCCGACCTGTTCCCGACCGTCGAGGCGGTCCGACTCTGGAGGAGTGCCCTGTGAAGATTCTTGTGACCGGCGGTGCCGGGTTCATCGGTTCCAACTTCGTCCGCCTCACGCTCGACGAGCGCCCTGACGCGGAGGTCACCGTACTCGACGCCCTCACCTATGCGGGCAGCGCAGAATCCCTCCCCCGGGACGCTCGGATGACGCTGGTCGAGGGCGACATCGCGGACGCGGCGACGGTCGATAGCCTCGTGCGGGACACGGACGTCGTCGTCCACTTCGCTGCGGAGTCGCACAACGACAACTCGCTCGACAACCCATGGCCCTTTGTCCAGACGAACCTCGTGGGAACCTTCACGCTCCTCGAGGCGATCCGTCGCCACGGGACGCGCCTTCACCACATCTCCACGGACGAGGTCTACGGAGACCTGGAACTCGACGATCCTGCGAAGTTCACTCCGGACACGCCCTATAACCCGTCGAGCCCGTACTCCGCGACCAAGGCGGGATCCGACCTCCTCGTTCGGGCGTGGGTGCGGTCCTTTGGCGTCGAGGCCACGATCTCGAACTGCTCGAACAACTACGGTCCGCTTCAGCACGTGGAGAAGTTCATCCCCCGCCAGATCACGAACATCATCGACGGGGTCCGACCCAAGCTTTACGGTGCTGGCCTCAACGTGCGCGACTGGATCCACGTCGATGACCACAATTCCGCCGTCTGGACGATTATTGACCGCGGCACGATCGGCGAGACGTACCTGATCGGCGCGGATGGTGAGCTCGACAACAAGTCCGTGATCGAGATGATCCTCGAGGGGATGGACCAGCCTGCCGATGCGTACGACCACGTCTCGGATCGCCCCGGTCACGACATGCGATACGCGATCGACGCGAGCAAGCTTCGCACGGAACTCCAGTGGCAGCCGCGATTCCACGACTTCGCCGCCGGCCTCGCCGACACCATCGCGTGGTATCGCGAGAACGAGCCATGGTGGCGAGCACAGAAGGTTGCCGCCGAGGCGAAGTACGCGAAGCTGGGCCGCTGAGCCTCCGCTAACCCTTCTTCTTGCGGCCCCGTGCCGCCTCACGTTCGCGGGCGACCCGCTCGATCGTGTCGAGTTGGCGCATCGCCACGGCGCGGACCTTGGGAACGCCGGTCGCGAGCGTTACGCGCACCTGCGCCTTCGAGGCGTCGAGTTCCATCACGCGTTCACGAAAGACGTCCGAGGTGACGGCCTCGTGTGCGAGTGCCCACGAGGCGAGCCCGAACATGTCGAGAACCTCGCGGTACTTGTGGCTCCACCCGATGACGAGCGTGGGAACGCCCATCGCGAGCGACGACACCATCGCGTGGAATCGGGACGCAACGAACAGGTCGCATTCGCCGATGAGAAAGCGCAACTCCTGCGATGTCAGTTCCCTATCGGGGAAGAGAACGCGATCGGGAGATGCGACCCGCGCGAAGATGTCGCGGCAGACCGGGAGGTCATTGTTGTGGAGCTTGTTGTCGCTCATCCGAACCGAGTGGGGGACGAGGAATACGGGGCGCCCCATCTCCTCGGTGAGGAAATCGATCTGGGCGGCGATCTGGGCCACGTAGTCGCCCCCGGCGGCGTCGGTCGACTTCCTCAGAACCTGGGAGGGAGAGACACCGACGACGTCCTTGGCGTGGAAGAACGCGGTGTCGACAAGATCGGCGGCACCCTTCGCGTCGGCGGGAGTGACGTCGAGAGTGAACGCGAGATCGGCGCCCTCCTCGATGTTCGTCAGCCCCAGCTCAACGAGGTGCTCGTGGGTCACGGCACCGCGCGAGACGATGACCGCCATCTTGGGGAGGAGCCGCTTCGCGCTCATGCGGTTCATCCGACTGCGGAAGGGACCGAGTGCCTGAGCGCACTTCACGACGGGTGTGCGGGTGAAGATCGCGGGCAGGATCGAAGCGATGTTGTAGATCAGGTACTTTCCACGACCATCGACGAACGTGATGCCGCCCTGGTCAAGCAGGACGTCGGCCGCGGCAAGCGCCCCGACCTCGGGCATCGCGCGCCCGATCGCCCTGCGGAAGGGAGGCAAGATCCTCCACAGCAGTGCGGCACCGTTGATGCCGATCCCGAGCCGTAGGGGCGAGGCATTGAGCACGCGGACATGGGGATGCGAGTTGCGCTCGGCGTCGGAACGCGGATACATGCTGAGGAGCGTGATCTCCACTTTGGGATCGCGTTCCGTAAGGTGGGCGATGGCGCTTTCCAGCATCGCCGCCGCCCCCTTGTTGCCGGCGAGAGCGGATCCAATGATGGCGATCTTCACGATTGCTGCTTCTTTCGCTTCGCAATTAGGGTCATCGCTCCATAGGCGCCGGCAATGACGATGTCAGCCACCGTGCTCACGACGCGAGCGACGAGAGAGACCACGATGGCACGATCGAGGGCGAGGGGCAGGGTGCCCGCGAGGAGTACCACGAAGACCGATTCGCGGACGCCGAGGCCGCTCGGGACGAATACGGCCATGATGCCGAGGGCGCCGGCGATCGCGTAGGCCGCGGTCACGGGAATCCACGCCTCCGGCCCCACTCCCGCTATCGCCCAGGCGATCACCACCACACCGACACCGTTGATGAGGCGCGGGCCGACGAACATCACGATGGTGACGACCACCTCGCGCGCGCCAAGAAAGTACTCCGGGGGAACCACGCCCTTCGTGAGGCGCTTGGCAAGGATGCCGATTGTGGTGCGAAGGACGCGCGGATGGAGAAGCGCCACCAGAATCACAACGGCGGTTACCGCCAGCCAGATGCTCGTCGAGTAGTGCTCTTCTCCCCCAGTGACAGCGCGTACGACGAGGAGTGCGGCGAGCATCGGCACGATCGAGGCAAAGAGCAGGAAGGCGTTCTCGTACACCACGGACATGAGGGCGAGCGTGCGGGACGTGCCTCGCCGCTGAGCCCAGACAACCTTGTTGAGGACGAAGCCCGCCTGTCCAGGAACGTACTTGAGCAACCACGAGGCGAAGTGGACCCTGATGGCTTCGAACACGGGGAGGGGCCGCTCTTCGAGTCGTGTGACGATGCGCCCCCACAGCACACCAGAAACGGCTACCGCGGCAACGAAGGCAACGAGCGCGATGACGGCCCACCAGCCGAACGAGACGGGGTTCGCCGCGAGCGATTCCCTGTTGGCGCGTAGTGCTCGGATGAAGAAGTACGCGACGACGCCAATGATCAAAGTGGCGACGGGACCCCGAAGGAGCCGCGATCTAGTCAAGTGCGTTGAACCGCCGAATCACGTCGAGGGACTTCTTCTCTGACGACGCGACCATCCCGGAGGGATCCGGGTACCCGACGGCCATCATCATGATGACTCGCTCGTAGGGTTTCAGGCCGAGAGTCTTCGCCATCTTGGTCTCGAGCGGCTCGAAATCGGGCCAGTTAATCACCGAGGACTTGAGGCCGAGTGTCTCGAGAGCAAACATGAACGCCATGGCCGCGAGGGAGGCATCGATATACGGCACGTGGCGGTCGCGTGGAGAGAAATAGTTGCTCAGGTCGCCCTTGACGACGATCACCGTCGGGATCTGCCTCGCATACCCCGCAGCGCCGAACGGGATACCGGAAATCTTTCTGGCCTGGTCCTCCTGGTCAAAAACGAGAAACTCGTACGGAAGTCGGTTGCATGCCGATGGTGACTGGCGCGCGACGAGGAGTGCCTGATCGATGAGTTCGCGGGGGACGGGCTTGTCGAGGAACCACCGTACGGACCGGCGCGCCTGGGCGAGTTCGACCATCTGGTCGTACGTGATCGTCGGTACCTTGATGTCCTTGACCGGATAGGGGTGAAGGTCGGTGTTCGTGACGGGGGCGTCGATTGCGGCGAAAGCCTTGCGGGCGCGGGCGATTCCCGGGTCCTCGTCGGTGACGATCGAAAAGTAGTCGACGAGAACGCCGTAGGCCCACTGGACCTCGTTCGCGTCGACCTCGGTCATCGTCGTCGGCCGTGCGAGCGCGTGCCGATAGAAATCGATGGTCTCTCCGATGTAATCGCGGGCGAAAGTGGTTCGCCGCGGACGCATGAGGATGCCCTTCTCGAGCCTGTGGATATTGCGTCGCAACTCGACGTGTGTTCTACGGAAGCGGCCGAGATTGCGGTAGTAGGCGCGACGCCCTGCAAGGACCGCGTACTGCTCGCGGTTGTGCGTCGCGAAACCGAAGAACGCGTAGATGGTCGCCCCGATGCGGGTAGATCCACCGAAGGCGAGAAAGACGCGGTTGATGGCGTTGTAGGTGGAGCGAACAATGCGAATCGCAAGCAGTGTCTTGGCGATGCGCTTGAGCGTGCGAGTCATGGCTTCCTTCGTGGACGTGCTCCGCGGGCCGTGAGGGGACCGAACTGGAGTTCCTTGAGTCGCTCGAGTTGCTCCTCAAGGAGAACGCGGTTGGTCCGCTGCAGGTCGGAGAGGACGCCAAGAGCGAGCGACAGGAGTGCAGCGACGAGCATCGCTACGCCGAAGATCAGGGATTGCAGATGGTTGCCATCGTCGCCGAGCGCACGCAGGATCGCGAAGCGCACGAAGGGCGCGAGGCCGGCGACGGCGAACAGGCCCGTAAGCCACGCGAAAATCGTCCACGGTCGATACATGATGTAGGACCGGACGATGGCCTGGCCCGACTTGGCCATGTGCTCGAAGACGTTCGAGAACAGCCGCGACTCGCGGGTCTTGGGGTTCGTGGCGATTTCGATCGACGTGACGGCGAGGCGCTTGTTGCCCGCCTGGATGATCGTCTCCATGCAGTAGCTGAACGTTGTCACGATGTTGAGCCGGTAGAGCGACTTTCGCGAGTAAGCGCGAAAACCCGACGCAGCGTCCGGGAGTGTCGTGCCGCCCGCACGGTTGACCACCCAGGACCCGAACCTTTGCATGAGCTTCTTGAGAAGGGAGAAGTGCTTGATGGTGCTGGTACGGCGGTCGCCGATGACGATGTCGGCCTCGCCTTGGAGGATCGGTTGAACCAGATCCGCGATCCGGGATTGCGGATACTGGTTATCGCCATCGGTGTTGACGACGATATCGGCCCCGAGGCCGAGCGCGTACTCCACCCCATCGCGGAACGAGCGTGCGAGACCCATCGTCCGGGCGTGCCGGACAATGTGAGTAACACCGTGGCTGCGGGCCACGTCTACGGTGGCATCCGTGGAGCCATCGTCGATGATGACGAGCTCGATAACGTCGATGCCGGGAACCACAGTGGGCATGGAATCCAGAACGAGGGGAAGGGTCGCCTCCTCGTTGAGGCACGGTACCTGAATTACGAGCTTCACGGGCATTCCGGGATCCATCTCGTCAGCCTAACGGGCGTACGCAAAGGCGCTACTTCGCCATCCGCTTCATGATCCACCCAACGACGAGAGAGAGGACGATCCCACCGATGAGCCCACCAATGCCGGAACCCGTTCCATCCTGAATCGTCGACGTGGCCGCGTCGGTGCCGTTAAGTATGTCGGTGATCGTCCCACCGAGGGCGAAGTTGCCGCCGACTCCTCCAAGTACGCCGGCAATCGTGTTGACCCATCCCTGGCTGTTCGGCGTCGGATTGGTCGCGGCGGATCCCGTACTTCCAACTCCGCCGGCAACGCCGGCAATGATCGATTGCAGCAGGACGTCCATGGTCAACCTTTCGTTCGAGTGGCACGCGGGAAGGTGCTGGCGAGCCCGTTGCGCGGACGCCGCCACAAGTACCGTATCGCCTAGGCAGGAGCGCGGCGAGTGGCCATCCCCGCGAACCTGCCACGAGGGGAAGGCGTCGCTACCGCGAGAGTGAGCGAAGTCTCCGGGGAACCCCTCGCGTCCGAGGAGCCGACTCCCTAGACTCGACCGTGAACCCGCAAACGAGAGGACGTCCCGTGAAGTTCACGATTCAGAAGAGCGCGAAGAACGGCCAGTTCTGGTTCCGTATCGTCGCGAGCAATGGTCAGATTCTCGCGACGAGCGAGATGTACGCGGCGAAGGCCTCAGCGGAGGGCGCCATCGCGTCAATCCAACGGTCAGCGGGCTCGGCCCCGATCGACGACGAGACCGCTGCGTAGTAGTCGTGGACGCTGCGGGGCGCGTCAACCGCCCCGCGGCACCGCGCTCTGGGCAACAATGGGGCGATGACCTTGTTCTCTAGCCGGCACATCGGGCCTCGCTCTCGTGGTGCTCGCGCGATGCTTGACGCCCTTAGCCGCGATAGCGTCGGAGACCTGGTCGAGGCTGCCATTCCACCCGAGATCTTCGAGGACGTTCCGCTCGACCTTCCCCGTGCGCTTACGGAGCACGAGGCCCTCGCCCACCTGAGCGGGTTCGCCGCCCGCAACAAGGCGCAGGTTCAAATGATCGGGCAGGGGTATTCCGACACCATCACCCCGAGGGTTATTCGACTCAACCTGTGGGAGAGCCCCGCGTGGTACTCGGCCTACACGCCGTACCAGGCCGAGATCTCCCAGGGGCGCCTCGAGGCACTTCTCGTCTTCCAGACCATGATCTCGGATCTCACGGCGCTCCCTACGGCGGGAGCCTCGCTCCTTGACGAGGCGACGGTGGTGGCCGAGGCGGTGTTGCTCATGCGCCGGGCCGTGCGAGCCAAGCCGACTGGAGTGATCGTCCTCGACGACGAGTGCTTGCCACAGACGATCGCAGTTGTGGCCGCCCAGGCGGAGGCCGTGGGCATCACACTTCGAGTAGAGAAGCTCGACGCGAAGTGGAAGGCCCCCAAGAACCTCGTGGGCGTGGTCATCCAGCAGCCCGGAGTCTCGGGCGTCCTGCGCGAACTCGACTCCATCGTCGACGCCGCCCACGCGGTGGGTGCCCTCGTGACGGTTGCGGCAGACATCCTCGCGCTCTGCATCATTACGCCACCCGGGGAGGCGGGCGCGGACATCGCGGTCGGTTCGACGCAACGGTTCGGGATTCCCCTGTTCTTCGGTGGACCTCACGCCGCGTACATCTCGGTGCGCGAAGGGCTCGAACGGCAGTTGCCCGGTCGACTGGTTGGAGTCTCGGTTGACGCCGATGGGCGACCGGCATACCGATTGGCGCTTCAGACGCGCGAGCAGCACATCCGTCGCGAGAAGGCGACCTCGAACATCTGCACGGCCCAGGCGTTTCTTGCGATCGCGGCGGGAATGTACGCGGTCCACCACGGACCCGAGGGTCTTCGTGATATGGCAGCCAGGGTCCATGCGAGCGCAGTGTCCCTCGCTGACGCGTTGCGCGGCGCCGGGGTGACGATCGAGCACGAGTCGTTCTTCGACACGGTCATGACGCTCGTTCCCGGGGGGGCGGAATCGATCGTTGCCCGGGCCTCGGCTGCGGGGATCAACGTTCGACGCGTCGGTGATGACAGAGTCGCAATCGCATGCGATGAGATCACGACGCCCGACATCATCAGTCGCCTCGTCGGAGCGTTCGTGGCCCAAAAGCCGCGCCCCATCGCCGCAAGCCCCAGCGTCGCTATCCCTCGCCATCTACGACGTCAGACCGAATACCTGTTCCACCCGATCTTCCACCGCTACCGCTCGGAGACCGAACTGGTGCGGTACTTGAGGAGACTGAGTGACAAGGACCTTGCGCTCGATCGAACGATGATCCCGCTCGGCTCCTGCACCATGAAGCTCAACGCCGCCGTCGAGATGGCTCCCCTCACCTGGCCCGGGTTCGCAACGATTCACCCGTTTGCACCGAGCGATCAGACGGCGGGCTATCGCGACATGATCAGTGAGCTCGAACGCTGGCTCGCTTCAATCACGGGCTACGCAGCCGTCTCCGTGCAACCGAATGCGGGCTCCCGTGGGGAGTACGCGGGCCTGCTCGCGATCCGCGCCTACCACCGCGCGAACGGGCATGAGGCACACATCGCGTCCCTCATGCCGACATCGGCTCACGGGACCAACGCGGCCTCTGCGACTCTCGCGGGAATGCG
>CAZTJX010000034.1:0-11572 GCA_964613755.1 uncultured Demequinaceae bacterium
GGCTCGGCTCTAGGCGTGGCCCTGACGTTCGGCACGGCGGGCATCCGTGGCCCCCTGGGTCCGGGACCCGACGAAATCAATCGCGCGACGATCCGAGCGGTCGCCCGCGGTGTTTCCTCCTATCTCGCTGACACCGTGAAATCGACGGGGACCCCGCTTGCGGGCCTCGGGCGCGTCGTGATCGGCTATGACGCGCGACGGGACTCCGATGCCTTCGCGCTCGAGACGGCGGCCACGCTTTCGGAGGGCGGTCACCAGGTTCTGCTCCTGCCGAGGCCGCTCCCCACCCCCGTGCTCGCGTTCGCCGTCCGGATGCTGGACGCTGACGCCGGCGTGATGATCACCGCGAGTCACAATCCCGCGAGCGACAACGGCTTCAAGCTCTACCTTGGCGGACGCGCTACGGACGAGGATGGGCGCGGCGTTCAGATCGTCCCCCCGACTGATACTCGCATTCAGGAGTACATCGCCTCGGCCCCGCTCACCCCGACCCGTCCGTGCGTCACGGCAGCCGTCTCCGCCTCTTCCCCGACCCTCCTCGGTGACGACGTCGAGGAGGCCTACATCCGGGCAGTCGCGGGCACGCTCTCCCGCGACCCTGAAGCCCTGGCCCGCCGCGCCGAACTGCGTGTCGTCCTCACCCCCCTTCACGGCGTGGGTGGCGCGACCGCCCGCGCCGCTCTCGCCGGCGTCGGGTTCACGGGCGTCACCCCCGTCGCATCCCAGTTCGACCCCGACCTTCCCCACCACCCCCTTCCCCAATCCCGAGGAACCAGGGGTCATGAATCACGCACTCGAGCAGGCGGCAGCAGAGGATGCGGATATCGTCCTCGCGCTTGACCCCGATGCGGATCGATGTGCGGTCGGCACGAAGATCGATCGCGTCTGGGTAACGCTCCACGGCGACCAGGTCGGGTGTCTCCTCGCCGAGTCCGTCTGTGGGACGCTCGATCGCGGAGATACGCTCCCCGGAACGGCGCCCGGGGCGCGCACGCTCGCCTCGTCTCTCGTCTCGTCACGGCTCCTCGCCGCGATCGCAGTAAGTCACGGCGTGCCCCACGTGGTGACGGCGACGGGCTTCAAGTGGATCGCGCGGGTTCCCGGCCTCGCCTTCGGGTACGAGGAGGCGATCGGGTACTGCCTCGCCCCGGAGATCGTGCGGGACAAGGACGGCATCTCTGCGGCGCTCGCGATCTGCGAACTGGCCTCGCTCCTCAAGGCGACGGGTCGCGATCTCGCGGCCGCGGTGGAAGACCTCGACCGGATCTACGGCGTTCACGTTAGTCGACCGGTCTCTCTCCCACTCCCGGACGTCGCGGCGGCCGAGGCCGTGCTCGCGCGCCTGCTTGCCGCTCCCCCCGACACCCTCGGAGGCTCGGCCGTCATTGCCGTCGACGATCTCTCGGCGGGACCGGGAGGCCTTCCCCCGATGACGGGCGCGCGGATCGTCACCGAGGCGGGGACGCGTGTGATCGTCCGACCGTCGGGGACCGAGCCCAGGGTGAAAACATATATCGACATCGCCCGTCCACCCCAGGACAACATCGCCGCAGCCCGCGCGGCCGCCCTCTCCCTGGCCGACGCGACGGCAGCAGACGTCGAGGAATTGCTCCGGGGGGCGTAGGGACGAGCTTGATCGTCCCGGGTCAGTGCGAACTAGTCGGGGAGCCCGTCGAGCACGGCGCGGGTCCTGGACAGGCCAAGGCGGGTCGCCCCCGCAGCGATGAGCGCCAGGGCCTCGTCGGCGGTCGCGATCCCACCAGAGGCCTTGATGCCCAGTCGCCCACCCACGGTCTCGCGAAGGATCTCGACGGCGTGCACCGTGGCACCACCGGAAGGATGCTTGCCCGTGGAGGTCTTCACGAAGTCGGCCCCCGCCCACTCGGCGGCGTGGGCGGCGCCGACGATCTGCTCGTCCGTCAGCGCCGAGGTCTCGAGGATCACCTTCAGTAGACGCCCGTCTGGCACCTCGGCCCTCACGGCTGCGACATCGGCCTGAACGGCATCGAAGTCCCCGCGCTGGGCCGCCGCCACGTCGATGACCATATCGACCTCGTGTGCGCCCGCCCAGAACGCGCTCGCCGCATCGTTTGCCTTACCCTCGCTCGACTGTCCCCCGTCGGGAAAGGAACACACGGTCACGACGCGCAGGGCTCCGAGGTCGTCGAGCGGAAGGAAATCTGGTCGCACGCACACGGCGAAGGCCCCCAGCGCCTTGGCCTCCTTGACGGTGGCCGCGACGTCGGCTTCCGTCGCGTCCGCGCTCAGCAACGTGTGATCGACGTACGATGCGAGCCCGGCGCGAGTGAGGAGCACTGGACCAGTGTGCCCTAGCCTCCGGTCGGAGACGATGGTGCCTCGCCGCCGAATCCGGCGAGTACGGCGTCGGCCAACTCCTCTCGAACGTCGTACGGCTGGAAGGCCGCCCAGGCAGCCTCCATCGTCGCGATCTCGAGATCGCCGATCGTCCATCCCGCCTGGGTCATGAGGCGAGTCATCTCGAGCGTCTGGCTCGTCCCGCACATCAGCCGGTTGTCAGGATTCACGGTGACGACGAACCCCAGATCCCGCAAGAGAGAGATGGGATGTTCCGCAATCGAAGGCGCCGCACCCGTCTGCACGTTGGAGGTCGGGCACAGTTCCAGGGGTATGCGGTTGTCGCGCACGAACGCGGCGATCGTCCCGAAACGCGGCTCGTCCGTGTCCGCTTTCTGGATGTCCTCGACGATGCGTAGCCCGTGCCCGATGCGCCGCGCGGATCCGAGCCCCACCGCCTCTCCGATACTCTGCGGGCCGTCGGCCTCACCCGCGTGAATCGTCGTCGGGAAGAGGGCGTTGCGAAGCAACGCGAAGGCTTCCGCGTGGTGAGAAGGCGGGAAACCGAGCTCGGCGCCGGCGATGTCGAAACCGACGCAGCCTCGGTGGCGATTCGCGAGAGCGAGTTGGGCGATCTCGCTGGATCGATCGAGCTGGCGAATCGCGGTCAGGAGCGTGCCAATACGGATCGAATGCCCTGCCTCGCGGGCCTCCTCTATCCCCTCGCCGAGGCCCGCCTGTACGGCGTCGACGACCTCCTGCAGGCTCAGCCCCTGGGCGAGATGAAGTTCCGGCGCGTAGCGGAGCTCCGCGTAGATGACCCCGTCTTCCGCGTGGTCGAGAACGGCCTCGCGCGCGACGCGCTCGAGGCTCTCCCGCGTCTGCATTACCGCCACCGTGTGCTCGAAGGTTCGGAGGAAGCGAGGAAGCGAACCGGCGGACGCGGCCTGGACGAACCAGGCTCCCAGCTCCCCCGGCTCCGACTCCGGCATGTCCCGTCCGATCCCGTCGGCAAGTTCCAGGATGGTCCCTGGACGAAGACCCCCGTCGAGGTGGTCGTGGAGCACCACCTTGGGGAGGGCGGCTACTGCGGGATCGGAGAGAGTCACGAACGCGTCCTTGCTCGAGGGAGGATCATCCAGGCTACGTGGGACCAGTTCCCCAGGGCACTCAGGCCTGCACCGCCGGCCCGAATCTGGGCATCCGTAATCGCGTGCAGGCGAGCGCTTCCCGGCTCGTACGCCGAGAACCCTCCCGAAAGCCGTCGGACGAGAAGGACGACGTGGCGGGGGATAACCGTATCGAGGCCCCGCGCCGAGTCCCCCGATGCGTAGATGGGTGCGGGGATACCGTCACGAAGCGCTGCCGACGCGTGAAGGATGAGGGCGTCGACGTCAGCATCGTCCGTGTCATCGACGACGGCGCCCCTAAAGGAGACACCGGCGAAGCGCGTCGCGTTGTTGACCCGCCATGGAGGCGTCCCCAATCGTTCCGGCCAAGGCAGGAGCAAGAGGAGTCCCCGGCGAACGGTCGCGGCATGAATGGACCTCTGGAGAGCGCCCCACCGCCGTTCGACGCTGTCGAGCCGGGTGTGGGGCGCGATGCGCCGGACCTCGGGGGGCAGGTAGTCTCCGAGCCGCCTCCCGCTTGACAGCCATAGTCCGACGAAGGGGTCGCCCATCATGAGCATGATCGCCATGCTCGCCGCACCACACGTCGTCGAGTCCGCCTGTCGGGCGGGAATTCCCGCGAGCACGACGGGGCCCTCATCGCTAGCGGGAAGAGGACTCATCGCGAGTTCCCGCTCCGTCGCCGCAAGAGAGGTCCACTGGCGCGCGAGCGCGAGGACGGCCCGCGCGGGTGCCCCCGAAGCCGCCGCACGATCCATGACGGCACGGGCGTTTGCGTCCAGGTCGACCATCGCCTTCGTGAGGGCGAACCTCTCCTCCTCCGGCATCCGCCCGATTGCTCTGCCCGCTACGCGCGCGAACACCGAGTCCGCTCCAGGCCGCGCGGCGCGATCCGCGAGCGTCGTCGCCCTGTTCACGGCGGCTGCGCCACCCCAGCGTCGGCGCAATCCGATGGCGCGCGCGGTGCGCGCCAGTATCGTGGTCAGTTGCCAGGCCATCAATCGTCCACGAGGGTGGCCGCTGCGTCCTTGACGCGCTGGGCCGAGGCTCGCCCAAGAACCAGGAGAACGTCCGGCATATCGACGACCGTCACGTCATTCACGCCGATGACGATGACGGGGCGATCCCCCCCGACGACCATGGCCCCACTCGCCTCGAGAGCGCGAGCGGGCGCGGTGCGATTGAGGCGGATCACACCGTCCGCGTCCGGCTCGAGGATCGACGCGAGCACGCCGAAGTCGCCGACATCGATCCAGTCGCAATCGGAGGGGATGACCGCGATCCCCCCCTCCATGGCCACAGGCTCCGCGATGGCGTGATCGATCGCGATCTTCGTGAGGGTGGGCCAGATGTCCTCGAGGGCCGACGCCCTCTCGGGTCCATCCCACGCGGCGGCGAGGGCGCGCACTCCGTCGTGAAGCGTGGGCTGCAGCCGGGCAAGGTGACCAAGGAGGACGTCGGTCCGCGCCACGAACATCCCGGCGTTCCAGTAATGAAGGCCACCATCGAGATAGGCCTGCGCCGTCTCCGTGTCCGGTTTCTCCACGAAGGTCTTCACGCGAAAAGCTCCGTCAATCCCGGGAAGAGGCTCGCCCCGCAGTATCCAACCGAACCCGGTCGCGGCGTACAGCGGCTCAATCCCGATCGTCGCGATCGCACCGGACTCGGCAGCCGCGATGGCAACCTCGATGGCGCGCAGGAGCTGGTCGGGCTTGGCAATCACGTGGTCAGCCGCGAACGAGCCGAAGACGTGGGGACCGTGACGGCCTTCGAGAATCGCGGCGGCAAGAGCAATGGCCGCCATGGAGTCCCGTGGGCTGGGCTCGGCTACAACGTCGGCGTCGGAAAGCGCGGGGATCTGCTCGCGCACCGCCTCCACGTGCGCGACGCCGGTGACGATCATCGTGCGATCCGCGACGGGGGCCAGCCGGGCGACCGTGTCCTGGAGCAGGCTCGCCCCCGTGCCCCGCAGGTCGTGGAGGAACTTGGGTCGCTCGGGGCGCGAGAGCGGCCAGAGCCGAGTACCCGAACCTCCCGCAGGGATGACAGCAGAGAAGGACCGGGTTACCGTCGGAGGGCTGGAGTCGGGCGTCACGGACTCCAGACTAGAATGGAACGCGGACTCGCACACCCACGGAGGGAGGGAACCGTGTCTGCAGGGTTAAGCCTGTACAGGGGCCGAGCCGGAATGTGGATGTGGCTGGCACATCGGACCACCGGCGTTGCTATCTTCTTCTTCCTGCTCGTGCATGTCACCGACACGGCGCTCGTTCGTGTGTCTCCCGAGGCCTACAACGAAGTCATCGGCCTCTATAAGAACCCCGTCATGGGACTTGTGGAGTCCGGGCTCGTTGCCGCGATCGTCTTCCACGCCTTCAATGGCATTCGCGTCATCTCCGTGGATGTCTGGACGTGGGCGGGCCGCCACCAGAATCGACTGACATGCGCCGTCTGGATCCTCTGGGCCATCGCGATGGCGGGCTTCCTCCCTCGCCACCTCGGCCACGTGTTTGGGGCCCAGTAGTGTCCGCACCGACGCTCGTGCCTCCCCGCTTCCGCCGTTCCTCTCCCACGCGAACGCACGCGGAGAAATGGGCCTGGCTCTTCATGCGAGCCTCCGGGGCGCTTCTCATCGTCCTGGTCTTCACCCATCTCATCGTCAACCTCATGACCGGCGACGGCATCGCCGCCATCGACTTCGGCTTCGTCGCGGGCAAGTGGGCAAGTCCCCTGTGGCAGTGGTGGGACGCCGTCATGCTCGTCCTCGCCATGATTCACGGCACCAACGGCATGCGACAGCTCGTGAACGACTACGCCAGGACCACCTGGATTCGCAGAGCCCTGAAGACCGCCCTTGGCGCGGCGTTCACCCTCGTCGTCGTGCTTGGCACCTTGGTGATCTTCACGTTCGACCCGTGCCCGACGGGCGCCGACAGGGCGGACCTTAACGCCTCCCTATGCGCGTCCATCACGGGCACTGACACGACTCCGGAGGCCCCGTGATCGAGCATGAATACGATGTGGTCATCGTGGGGGCAGGCGGAGCGGGCATGCGCGCCGCGCTGGAGTCGTCCTCTCACGCCAAGACGGCCGTCCTGACGAAGCTCTATCCCACGCGCTCCCACACCGGCGCGGCTCAGGGTGGGATGGCCGCGGCGCTCTCCAACGTCGAGGACGACAATTACGAATGGCACGTCTACGACACCATCAAGGGCGGCGACTACCTGGTCGACCAGGACGCGGCCGAGATCATGTGCCGCGAGGCCATCGATGCCGTCCTCGACCTCGAGAAGATGGGCCTACCGTTCAACCGCACGGACGACGGCAGGATTGACCAGCGCCGGTTCGGGGGGCACACGCGCGAACACGGCGCGGCTCCCGTGCGCCGCTCGTGCTACGCGGCCGACCGCACGGGACACATGATCCTTCAGACGCTCTACCAACAGTGCGTCAAGCAGGAGGTGGAGTTCTACAACGAGTTCTATGTGCTCGACCTGATCCTCTCGGGCGACCCCCAGCAGGCGAAGAAGGGGACCAAGGTGTCCGTGACGGGCATCGTCGCCCTCGAGCTCGCGACGGGAGAACTCCACACCTTCTCGGCCAAGTCCGTGGTCCTCGCGACCGGGGGGGCGGGCAAGGTGTACAAGACGACGTCGAATGCCCACACGCTCACGGGTGACGGCATGGCGATCGCCTTGCGCGCTGGACTCCCGCTGCAGGACATGGAGTTCTTCCAGTTCCACCCGACGGGCCTCTACGGGCTCGGGATCCTCCTCAGCGAGGCCGCCCGAGGCGAGGGTGGCATCCTGCGCAACTCCGAGGGCGAGCGCTTCATGGAGCGCTACGCGCCCTCGATCAAGGATCTCGCCCCGCGCGACATGGTGGCGAGGGCGATCGCCCGCGAGGTGCGAGAGGGCCGGGGTTGCGGGCCGAAGAAGGACTACGTCCTCCTCGACCTCACTCACCTAAGCCCCGAGCACATCGACGAGAAGCTCCCGGACATCACGGAGTTCGCGCGCACCTACCTGGGCGTCGAGCCCCACACCGAAGGGGTGCCGACGTTCCCCACCGCGCACTACGCCATGGGGGGGATCCCCACCACCGTTAACGGCGAGGTGCTCCGCAACGCGACGGAGAAGGTCGCCGGCCTATATGCGGCCGGCGAGTGCGCGTGCGTCTCGGTGCACGGAGCGAATCGCCTGGGTACCAACTCGCTCCTGGACATCAACGTCTTTGGTCGGCGCGCTGGCGCCGCCGCAGCCAAGCACGCGGCCAGGGCCGCACAGCCCACCATGCCAGCCGACGCCTCCACGCGGATCGTGGACACGGTGGAGCGGCTGCTCGCCGGTTCCGAGGACGTCAACGCTCCCCGGCCAGGGGACATCCGCGCCGAGCTTCAGGAGGCGATGGACCGGAACGCGCAGGTGTTCCGCACGTCCGAGAGTCTCACCGAGGTGCAGTCGAAGGTGCCCGGACTCAAGGAGCGGTACGCGCGGGCGGCCATCCAGGACAGGGGCCGCCGGTTCAACACCGATCTGCTCGAGGCCATCGAGTTGGGCTTCCTGCTCGACCTAGCCGAGGTGATCCTCGCTGGTGCCCTCGCCCGTGAGGAGTCGCGCGGAGGTCACTTCCGCGAGGACTTCCCCAAGCGCGACGACAAAAAGTTCCTCAGGCACACGCTTGCCTACTCGACCCCGAAGGGCGTGACGCTCGACTACAAGCCCGTCGTCATCACCAAGTACGAGCCCAAGGAGCGTGTCTACTGATGCGCGCCACCGCGAAGAAGGACACCGCAACCGGTGAGGTCGCGATGTTTGACGTCACCCTCAAGATCCGCCGAAGCAAGCCAGAGGGCGTGGACGAGCAGAAGCCCGGCAAGGGCTACTGGCAGGAATTCAAGGTCTCCGTCCACGCGACAGAGCGGGTGCTCGACGCCCTCCATACGATCAAGTGGGAGCAGGACGGCTCGCTCACCTTCCGCCGCTCGTGCGCGCATGGGATCTGTGGATCGGATGCTATGCGCATCAACGGCCGAAATCGCCTCGCGTGCAAGACCCTGATCAAGGACCTCAATCCCTCGCGCCCCATCACGATCGAGCCGATCCAGGGACTCCCTGTGCTCAAGGATCTGGTCGTGGACATGGAGCCCTTCTTCGCCTCCTTCCGCGAGATCATGCCCTTCCTCCTGCCGTCCGGGGATCCGCCGATGCGGGAACGCCTCCAGTCGGCCGAGCAACGGGAGCGCTTCGAGGACACAACCAAGTGCATCCTGTGCGCCGCGTGCACGACGTCCTGCCCCGTCTTCTGGACGGATGGGCAGTACTTCGGTCCTGCGGCTATCGTCAACGCGCACCGGTTCATCTTCGACTCACGCGACGACTCCGCGCGTGAGCGCTTGGAGATCCTGAACGACAAGGTCGGCGTCTGGAAGTGCCGCACGACGTTCAACTGCACGGACGCGTGCCCACGCGGCATTCAGGTGACGGAGGCGATCGCCGAAGTCAAGCGCGCCCTCGCCACCGGCACCATCTAGCTGGCGTCGGCGTCCGCGGCCTCTGCCGCGGCTTCGGCGGCCCTGATCGCCGCGGCCGCGGCCGCGGCAGGATCGGTGGTTTCACCGAGCGACATGTCCGCCGCCCGTACGTACCTGATCCAGATCCCAACCGACGCTTCCCTCTCGGTGGCGTCCACCCACGCCAAGCGGAGGTCATTGTCGCCCGTCACGATCCGCCCGGGAGCGACGAGGCTCCCGTCGCCGCGAACGAGGTACGGCTGGATGATGTCAAGAACCGTGCCATCGGCATCGAAGACGGCGACCATGGCGTCGGCGAAGATCCTCGTTCCTGGCGGCATCGTCCCCTGTGTGAACGCGACGTAGCACGACTGGCCCTTGTCAGGGACGAGCCCGGCGACGGGCTCCCCATCGATTTCCAGGCCTTCTGCACACGTCGGGTCGATCGCGGGACCGCTCAACAATTGAGCACCCCGCCAATCGTCTTCGGTGTTGATCCAACCCGGAACCACACGGAGATCCTCGACCTCAAACCCCTCGGGCAGCGGGAGCTCGAAGGGTGCCGACTCGCCCGGCCGAACGACGATAGGCACGGCGTAGCGTGAGGTTCCCAGGCCCACGACAATCCCGACGGCCCCGGTCTTGTCGGACGACGCCGGTGTCGACGTTCCTCCTTCGGTCGGATTCGGCGCAGCAAGGGGCGCCGCGCCCCGGTACTGGACGAGTCCGCGCACGATTCCGTCGTGAACGGAGACGGTTTCCGGGAGCAACCTGACTCCGGAGCCCTCGGGAGCGGCCGGGAGCTGGGGTCCAAAGTAACCGTCGACCGTCGGGGTTTCGCCGCCGTAGACGTCTCCCGCTGGCACGGGAACGGCGGGAACCGCCGTCAGGAGGGACTCGAACGAGGTGGGCATACTGACGCCCGAGTAGACGTCGGCGGGATCGAAGTCGGCGCCGATGATCCACACCTCGCTGACACCGTCTCCGGGAAGCCCGTTGACGCACGCCGCGCCTTCCCCTGTGGGACCGACGATCGCGACCCGTAGTCCCCGGTCGAGCGCCGCGTAGTCGAAGTAGCAGCCAAGATCGAGGTCAGCGACGATAGGGCGCCCGGCCTCGACGGGGGCATCGAGGCCGCCCCAGAAGCGTGCACCCGCCCCAAGGAGTTCGCGGTGCACGTGGGCGAGGGTCTCGCGACCCTCGCGGATCGAAAGCCACCGGTCGGGGCGGTAGCAACGGGCCACCACCGCGTCAAAGAGGTCGCACGGATATGAGCGCAAGCCATACGCGGCAAGGTTGATGTCTTCGAGGATTGCTTCGGCAGAGGGAGGCGGAGGAAGTTCGCTATAGGGATCGCCACTCGTGAGGCTGCACCCAGCCAGGCCCAAGCCAGCCACCACCGCGACGATCCACGGTCGCGGCCCCCATCGCACTCGCGAGCGCACGGCATCCACCGTCTCAGAGTACCTAAGTCGCCTGAACGGGACGTTCCACACCCACCCACGCCGCGGCAAGCAACACGAGCCGGGTGACGAGGTCGACCCACACCAGCACCGCGACGACCGCCGCGAAGGGGGCAAGGACGGGGTTCCCGAGGGATGCCCCGAGCACCAGGCTGGAGAGAGAGCGAAGGACCGCAATGCTGACGGCCGCGGTAGTGACGGCGGGAATCAGTCGCCGATAGGGGCGTCCCGCCCTGCCGAGCACGGCAAGCGCGACGAACACGAAGAGCGCATCCGTCCCGAGAACGAGGACGAAGGCTACGGCGCGCACGACCCATGTACGTCCCTCCTGATCCGCGCTGAGCCACGTCGTCGCGGTCGCCGCGGCGATCTGGAGCGTCGCCGCGAGAAGGGCCGTCAGACCAAGCACGGCAAGCACGACGACATCGCGGGCCTTGCCGGAGAGCGGCGAGCGTGGCTCGTTGCCCAGCATCGTCTGCGTCGCGGCCCGAAGAGCGCCGGCGTAACGGGTGGCCGTGTTCAGACCGATGACCACGGCGAGGACGCTCACCAACCCCGTTGCGGGGCTCGCAGAGAGTGACGAGGCGCTGATCAGACCATCACTCGTGCCCGTGTCGACGATGCCGGGAATCGCGCGGTCAAGGAACCGGAGCAACGCGTCACGAAGCGACGGCGCGCGACCCACGATCACCGCTGCCGCCGTCGACCCGACGACGACTATCGCTCCCACGGACACGAGCGCGTTGTAGGCGACTCCTCCGGCGAGGACATTGCCTCGCCCGCGCGAGTAGCGCTCCACCGCGCGGCCAGGCCGGGTCGCCTTGAACTTCACAGCGATGCCCTTCACCCACGAGACAAGGCGGGGAAGGCGCCGTCCCGCCCCGACATCGGCGTCGCCGTTCTCTTTCTTCACCGCTGCCTAGTGGGCTCGGCGGACGATTCCCACCGAGTCATACACCCGGTCGAGCGTGGCCTGGGCGATCACGCGAGCCCTCGCCGCTCCGTCTGCGAGGACGGCGTCAAGTCTCTCCGGGGAGTCAATCCACCCGAGGGCCGCCTCGCGAATCGGCGCGAGAAAGTCGATGACGACCTCGGCAAGGGCTCCCTTGAAGTCGCCGTACCCCTTGCCGGCGAAGTCGTCCTCGATATCG
>CAZTJX010000035.1:0-11465 GCA_964613755.1 uncultured Demequinaceae bacterium
CGTGGTGCTCGACGAGGCAGACGAGATGCTCGACCTCGGGTTCCTCCCCGACGTAGAGAAACTGCTCGCTGGCACCCCCGCCTCGCGCCACACCATGCTGTTCTCGGCCACCATGCCGGGCGCCGTCGTCGCCCTCGCGCGCCGGTACATGATCCAGCCCACCCACATTCGCGCCTCCGATCCCGAGGACTCGGGCGCGACGGTCAAGGCGATCAAGCAGTTCGCCTACCGCGCGCACGCGATGGACAAGATCGAGGTGCTCGCCCGAATCCTTCAATCGAGGGAACGCGGACTGACCATCGTCTTCGCGCGCACCAAGCGCACCACCGCGAAGGTCGCCGACGAGCTTGCTGCGCGCGGCTTCGCTTCGGGCGCGATTCACGGCGACCTCGGTCAGGGCGCGCGCGAACAGGCGCTCCGCGCCTTCAAGACCGGCAAGATCGACGTGCTCGTCGCGACCGATGTCGCCGCCCGAGGCATCGACGTCGACGATGTCACCCACGTGATCAACTACCAATGTCCCGAGGACCAGAAGATCTATCTGCACCGCACCGGCCGCACCGGCCGCGCGGGCAAGACTGGCGTCGCCGTCACGTTCGTGGACTGGGACGACATGCCACGCTGGGGCCTCATCGACAAGGGTCTTGACCTCGGATATCCCGAGCCCGAGGAGACATACTCCAACTCGCCTCACCTCTTCGAGGAGCTCGACATCCCCGAAGGCACCACCGGGAACCTCCCTCGCGCCAACCGCACTCGCGAGGGCCTCGGAGCCGAAAAGCTCGAGGACCTCGGCGAGACAGGCAAGCGGCCCGGCGGCGGTCGAGGCGATCGCGATAGCCGCGGCCGCAGCGGCCGTTCTTCCGGTTCGGGAGGTTCGGGCGGCTCTGGCGCGGGAAGCTCGGGTCGTCGCTCCGGTGGCGGATCGGGCTCTCGAGACGGCGGCGGCCGGTCACGATCCCGCGCACCCCGATCCGATTCTTCGCAGTCGGCCGCCCGGCCCGCCTCGGACAAGCCAAGCGGCCAACGTCGCAATCGCTCCAGGAAACGCACAGGTGGCACGGGCCAGAGCGGTCCAGCCACAGGCGGCGGGGCCTAAGCGCTAGGCGTTAGGCGCGCGCGGCCTCAAGGGCTGCGAACGCCTCCGGTGTGGTGAGATTCTCGCCGAGCCGGTTGAGCTTGCCCGCACCGTGGTAATCGCTCGCGCCCAGGGGAACGAGACCGAGCCGGTCAGCAATCCGCGCGAGCCGTTCGCGCTGACCGTCGGAATGGTCGCGATGCTCCACCTCAATCCCGACGAGCCCGGCACGAGCCATGGCGTCGATCTCGGACGTCGGTACCACCCTGCCGCGTCCATCGGCGCCAGGGTGGGCGAAGGCAGGGACGCCGCCCCCCGCGCGCACAGCGCGGACGGCGTCGAGGGCTTCTGGTGCGTAATGCGGGACGTAGTACGGCGATCCGTCGTGGAGAACCTCGGTGAACGCTGCGTCCCGGTTCGACATGACTCCGGCCGCGACGAGGGCGTCTGCAATGTGCGGGCGCCCCAGGGTCTCGGCCGATTCCGAGTGGGCCGTGACGGCCTCCCAGGTGATGGGGTAGTCGCGGGATACGCGACGCACGATCTCCCGTGCGCGGCCGACGCGCTCGTCACGCGTGCGGGCCATCATCGCGAGCAACTCCGCGTCATCCGCGCGCGGCCAGTATGCGAGCAGATGGACGCTTAGACCGCGGCTCCTGGTTGAGATTTCGATCCCGGGGACGAATCTCAGACCTACGCGACTTGCCTCCGCCTCGGCCTCGCTCCACCCAGACACGGTGTCGTGATCGGTCAGAGCGACGACGTCGAGTTGCTCCTCGGCAGCGGCCCGCATGACCCCCGCGGGAGTGTCAGTCCCGTCGGACATCGTGGAATGGGTGTGAAGATCGATTCGCACCACGCCAGGGTACGCCGGAGGACCATCGCGCCCCGCCCGGTCGCGTGGGAACATGGTCGCGTGACAGACAAGACAGAGGGCACCACGAGCGCCTCTCGATCGCAGCGGCCAGACTCCGACGCGTTCAAGCAGTTCATTACGCAGCAGTGGGCCGAAGAGGAACGGGCACCCGTCGCACGCGCGGCCGCTGCGCCTTTCGCCGCCGATCGGCGAGCCCGCCTTTCCGCGGCGTTTCCTGACGTCCGGATCGTCGCCCCAGCGGGCAACCTCTCCCCCCGCTCAAACGACACGGACTACCGGTTCCGACCGCGCTCGGATTTCGCCTACCTCACGGGTCTGGGTTCGGATCACGAGCCGGGCGCGGTCCTCGTCATGGAGCCGACGGCGGACGGACACGAGGCAACCCTCTATCTCAACCCACCCGCCGGACGCGACGGCGAGGGCTTCTACTCCGATCCTCGCCTCGGCGAGTTCTGGATAGGCAAGCGCCCAGGCCTCGCCGACTTCACGGCGATGACCGGGCTTCCTACCCGCCCCCTTTCGGAGCTGCCCTCGGGAATCCGGCTGGCCTCACAGCCGTCACGCGCGATCGCCAGGACGCTCTCCACGATGCGCATGGTGAAGGACGCCTTCGAGACTGACCAGGTGCGCGCCGCCGTCGCCGCGACGATCGTCGGCTTCGAGCGCGTCGTGGGCTGCCTCCCCCGTGCGATCGAGCACAAGCGCGGCGAACGGGTCATTGAGGCCACTTTCGATGGGCACGCGCGCGAGGAGGGCAACGCCGTGGGCTACGAGACGATAGCCGCCTCCGGACCGCACGCAACGACCCTCCACTGGATCCGCAACGACGGCGAGGTCCACGACGGCGATCTCCTCCTTCTCGACGCCGGTGTCGAGGTTGAGACGCTCTACACGGCCGACATCACGCGAACCCTGCCTGTCGGGGGCCGCTTCTCAGACGTCCAGCGCCGCGTCTACGACGTCGTCCTTGAGGCGGCGGACGCCGCGTTCGCCGTCACCCGCCCCGGCTCCACTCTCCGGGAGATCCACCGCGCCGCCATGGCAGTCATCGAGCGACACCTCACTGAGTGGGGCATCGTCCCCGGAAGCGATGACCCGGACGCCGCCCTTTACCGCCGCTGGATGGTTCACTCGACCTCCCACCACCTCGGCCTCGACGTTCACGACTGCGCCGAGGCGCGGCGCACCGCCTACCTCGACGGCCCGCTCGAGCCCGGCATGATCTTCACGATCGAGCCAGGCCTGTACTTCAAGGAGGACGACATGGCCGTCCCTGAGGAGCTCCGAGGGATCGGGATCCGCATCGAGGACGACGTGCTCGTCACCGCCAACGGCGTCGAGAACCTCTCGCGGGCGCTACCGCGCCGCGCGGACGACGTCGAGAAGTGGATGGCGTCGCTCCGCCGGTAGCATCGGGAACATGCTGCGCGCCTCGATCGTCCTCGACCCAACCGCGGTCGTCGCTCCCGTGAGGCGTCGCACCTTCGGGTCCTTCGTCGAGCATCTAGGCCGCTGCGTCTACACGGGAATCTACGAGCCCGAGCATCCGAGTGCGGACGAGCAGGGTTTCCGCACCGATGTCGCAGCGCTGGTGCGCGAACTCGGAGTACACACGATCCGCTACCCGGGCGGGAACTTCGTCTCCGGGTACCGCTGGGAGGACGGTGTCGGCCCCGTCGAGGCCCGACCTCGGCGACTCGACCTCGCCTGGCACAGCCTCGAGACCAACGCGTTCGGCACCAACGAGTTCATGGCGTGGACCAAGGCCCAGGGCGTCGAGCCGATGATGGCGGTGAACCTCGGAACGCGGGGCATCCAGGAGGCGCTCGATCTACTCGAGTACTGCAACGTTCGCGAGGGCTCCGCGCTCGCCAGCCTCCGCCGTGCCCACGGCGTCCTTGAGCCGCACGACGTTAGGATGTGGTGCCTCGGCAACGAGATGGATGGCCCGTGGCAACTCGGTCACAAGACTGCGACAGAGTACGGCCGCCTCGCGGCTGAGACGGCGCGGGCGATGCGGATGATCGACCCCGATCTCGTGCTCGTCGCGTGCGGCAGTTCCGGCTCTGGTATGCCCACATTCGGCGAGTGGGAGCGCACCGTGCTTGACCTCGCGTACGACGAGGTCGACATGATCTCCGCGCACGCCTATTACGAGGAGAAGGACGGCGATCGCGCGAGCTTCCTCGCTTCCGCCGTCGACATGGATCACTTCATCGACACCGTTGTGGGGATCGCGGACGACGTCAAGAAGGCCAAGGGCGGTACCAAGGACATCGCCATCTCCTTTGACGAATGGAACGTCTGGTACATCACGCGTCCCGAGTCCGAGGTCCCCAAGGGCGAGTGGCCGCAGGCTCCACGGCTACTCGAGGATGTCCACTCCGCCACCGACGCCGTCGTCGTGGGCGGACTCTTGATCTCGCTCCTGCGCCACAGCGATCGCGTACACGCCGCGAGCCTCGCGCAACTCGTCAACGTCATCGCACCCATCATGACCGACCCAGACGGAGCCGCGTGGAGGCAGGCGACCTTTCACCCCTTCTCCCTCACGTCCCGCCACGCTCGGGGCGAGGTCCTCGGCGCCCGCGCGGAGTCTCCGTGCCACGCGACGGAGCGATTCGGAGAGGTCTCAAGCGTCGACGCGGTCGCAACCTGGGATCGCGAAGCGAACGCGGGGACGGTATTCGCGGTCAACCGCCACCCCTCGGAAACCATTGAACTCGCCATCGACACGACCAAGCTCGGAGACCTCGCCAACGCCGAGGGAACGGTCATGGGCGACGCGGACGATGACGCCAGGAACACGTCGAAGGAGCCGAACCGGGTGAGTCCCCGTCCGCTCACCGTCGTTCGCGAGGGATCTCGTCTGACGATCGTCCTCCCCCCTGCGACGTGGGCGATGATCGCCGTCGAATCGGGCGGCCAGGCCACCTGAGGCCCCCGCAGCCTCCCCTGGTTTGCGTCGGGCCGCGGCTAGGCTTGCCCCATGAGCACCCCCCACGAGCGCATCTTCGTCGCACGCCTCGCGGGCACCAGTGTCTTCGATCCGCTCGGCGACCCCGTCGGCCGCGTGCGCGATGTCGTGCTCCTCGTCAAATCCTCGGGGGCACCGACGGCCGTCGGCCTCGTCGTCGAGGTTCCCGGTCGCCGCCGCGTCTTCCTCCCCCTCACACGGGTCACGAGCATCGCGGCGGGCCAGGTTCTCTGCACGGGCGTCGTCAACCTCCGCAAGTTCAAGGCGCGCCCTGTCGAGTCCCTGGCGATGGCCGATCTGTTCGAGCGCTCGGTGGTCCTCAAGGACGGCGGGACGACGGCCTTCATCGAGGACATCGCCTTCGAGCAGACGCGCGCTCGCACCTGGACCGTCACTAAGCTCTTCGTCCGCAAAGGAGAACGCCGCAAGGGGCCTCTCGGGCTCCCCCGTCGCGGTGAGGGCCTCGTCGTCGACATCGACGCCGTGACGGGCCTATCCGAGCCGGACGAGAGGCAGGGCGCGGCCCTCATCATCCAGTCCTTCGCCGATTACAAACCCGCAGACCTCGCGGCGGCGCTTCGCGAAATGACCCCCGCGCGTTCGACCGAGATCGCCGAGGCCCTGGACAACGAACGTCTCGCCGACGTTCTTGAGGAGCTCCCCGAGGATGACCAGGTCTCACTCTTGTCGGGTCTCCGAAGCAGACGCGCGGCCGACGTCCTAGAAGCCATGGAGCCCGACGACGCCGCCGACCTCCTCGGCGACCTTCCCGAACGCATGGCCGCCGAACTCCTCGAACTCATGAAGCCCGAGGACGCCCGTAACGTCCGACAACTCCTCGACTATGAGGACGACGTCGCTGGCGGCCTCATGACGACGGAGCCTGTGATCGTCGGACCGGAAAGCACGGTCTCCAACGCGCTTTCCCTCCTTCGCCGCGAGGAGATCACATCGTCGCTCGCCTCGATGGCCTTTGTCGTCCGGCCTCCCGTCGATACGCCGACGGGGCGCTACCTGGGTCTCGTTCACATTCAGCGCCTGCTCCGGGAGGCCCCCCGGACCGCGGTGGGGGGGCTCGTCGATCCGAGCATCGAGCCCCTCGCGGCAACCGATCACTTGGCCGAGGTCGCCCGGCGCATGGCGGCATACGACATCCTTGCGGCACCCGTTGTGGACGAGGAGGGGCGCCTCCTCGGCGTGGTCTCCGTCGACGACGTCCTCGACCACCTGCTTCCCGACGACTGGCGCGAACAGACACCCGCGGCGGGGGCTTCCCATGGATGACCGCCTCGACCGGCCCGCAGAGGCTCGTCGCTTCTCCCGGCGACGCATCCGGCCGACCGATAAATTCGGTCGCCTCTCCGAGGCGACGGCGCGATTCCTCGGGACGCCACGGTTCATCGTGTACCTCACCGTGTTCTGCGTCGTCTGGCTCACGTGGAACACGTGGGGCCCGCTGAAGTGGCAGTTCGACAGCCAGACACTTGGATTCACCGCGCTCACACTTGTCCTGTCGATCCAGGCCTCCTACGCGGCGCCCCTGATCCTGCTCTCGCAGAACCGCCAGGACGACCGAGATCGCGTGGCCGCGGAACACGATCGCCAACGCACCGAACGCTCGCTCGCCGATACTGAGTACCTTGCGCGCGAGGTCGCGGCGCTCCGCAACGCGATCGGCGAGACGGCGACCCGCGACTTCGTACGGAGCGAACTCCGCGCTCTGCTTGAGGAGTTGCGTTCAGACGTGGGAGACGACCTTACCGACGAGACCCCCTCGGGCTAGGCCGGCGCGTCCGTGCGCGAGGCGCTGATCCTGCGCCAACGCGGGCGGCAATGCACGTTTCCGCACGGTGAACGGAACGGCCGGGACCCTCGGCACGGATACCTCTCCCGTGGCGACCTACGATGGACGCATGCCCACAGACGCAGCAATACGCACCGCACTCGCCACCGTCATCGATCCTGAAATCCGACGCCCCATCACCGACCTTGGTATGGTCCGTTCGATCGACGTCGACGCCAAGGGAATCGCGACCATCGGAATCGACCTCACCGTCTCGGGTTGTCCCCTCCGCGATCGCATTGTCGCGGATGTCGAGGCGGCCGTCGGGGACGTCGACGGAGTCACCGCCGTCTCTGTCGAGTTTGGCGTGATGACCGAGGAACAGCTCGAGGAACTCCGAACGAAGCTGCGTGGAGGCGTGTCCGAACCGACTATTCCGTTCACCCAGCCGGGGAACATGACGCGTATCTACGCAATCGCCTCGGGCAAGGGCGGAGTCGGAAAGTCGACGGTGACAGCGAACCTCGCGGCCGCGATGGCGCGAGATGGACTCAAGGTCGGCGTCCTCGACGCTGACATCTTCGGATTCTCGATTCCGCGCATGCTCGGAATGACGGACCAGCCCACCCGCCTCGACGACATGCTGCTTCCCCCGATCTCTCACGAGGTCAAGGCCGTATCGATCGGCATGTTCGTGCCAGAGGGCCAGCCCGTCGTGTGGCGCGGGCCGATGCTCCACCGCGCCATCGAGCAGTTCCTCGCCGACGTCTTCTGGGGCGACCTCGACGTCCTCCTCCTCGACCTGCCACCGGGGACGGGAGACATCGCGATCTCCGTCGCGCAGCTACTCCCTCACTCCGAAATCGTCGTCGTCACGACTCCCCAGGCTGCGGCTTCGGAGGTTGCGGAACGCGCGGGCGCGGTTGCCATCCAGACCCAACAGGGCGTGGTCGGAGTCATCGAGAACATGGCGTGGCTCGAGCAGCCCGACGGTTCGCGGCTCGAGATCTTCGGCTCCGGCGGCGGTGCCAGGGTGGCCGAGCGGCTCACCGAATTGCTCGGGACCGAGGTGCCGCTCCTCGGCCAGGTGCCGATCGACGTTGCCGCGCGCGAGGCTGGCGACGCGGGGACACCCGTGGTCATCGCCGATCCGGACTCTCCTGCGGCCGTAGCCTTCGCCGCCCTCGCGCACTCGCTTGGGTCGCGTAAACGCGGCCTCGCGGGCAAGCGACTCGGCGTCACGCCCACGTAGGGCACCCCGAACGCTCCCCACACAAAAAACGTGGGGCGCCCGGTGAACCGGACGCCCCACGACACTGCGAAATGGCAGAATCTGCTACTTTGCCTTGCCCGTGACTGCGGCAAGCGCCGCGGCGACGATTCCAAGGATGAGAACGCCTGCGGAAACCTCGGTCGAGAACACGCCGCCTCCGAGAGAGGAGAGGGTCGCGCCGTCGACTCCCGCAGGAGCGGCAGCAATGAGGCCTTGGCTCAGGACGTAGCCAAGCACCGCGAATCCTGCAGCGGTCCACAGCGTGGACTGCTTCGCGTCGCCGGCAAACATTCCGACCGCCCCACCGATGACTGCCGCAAGGAGGAGCAGTTCAATGATCGTGACCCAGTAGTGGTCGGTGCTGAAGCTCTGCGCCATCACCCACGACCAGATCAACGCGACGACGTACGTGACGATAAGGCTAGCCACCATCACGTTTGCCGCGGACTTCGGGAGAATCCCGAGGATCTTCTTCTCCATCTGCAATCTCCTTTGATTGAGGTACCCCCCACACTCGAGGGACGTCACCCATCATGACACTTCATCACGGAAAGGTCACGGGGATATCACGCCAAAGTTACAGGCTTACCGCTTGCCCCAACCTGCGCAAATCACCGAGATGACCGCCGCGAGTGCGGCGGCGACGAAGAAGAAGCCTTCGTACATGCTCCCGAGGAGCGCGTCGCCGAACGACGCCTCCGAAGAACCGGTCCCGAACATGATCGGTGTTCCGAGCCCCGCGAGCGTTCCGGCCACCAGGAGCGTTCCCGCGCCCTGATTCGCCGATGTCACGCGCACCGCGAAGCCGATCGCTGCCGCGAGAAGAGTGATGAGAAGTAGAGCGATGACGACGTTGAGATCGTCGGGTACGGCAGCGCTGAGGATGAGCGCGGCCGCAAGCATAACGATCAGACCCGAGAGAAGCCCCCCGACACGGTTGCGTCGGAGGACGTCGAGGAAGGAAATGGTCTGAGCCTGTTGCGCCATGGTGTGTCTCCTTTGTTCACGTTGTCCCGTTGAGGGCATTACGGTCATCATGGCACGCGACCTCCCGCCCCGATAGGACCAGGTCCCTTCCGATGGCATGATTGCGGAGATGACTGAGCCCACCGCCGCGACCGCGCCGCTCTGGAAAGAACCATGGAAGTCGGCCCAAGGCCGCGCCGTGGCAAGCGACGTCTTTCTAGAGTTCTTCGGCCATGCCCCGACCGGCACGTGGGCGGCCCCGGGGCGAGTCAACCTCATCGGCGAGCACACCGACTACAACGCCGGACTCTGCCTCCCCTCCATCCTTCGCCACGGGACGTACGTCGCGGGCTCGATTCGCGACGATCGCCACCTAAGCATTGTGAGCGCCGATGGGAGCACGTTTGACGGTCCCGGGGCTGCATTCGACATCGCCATCGATGACATATCGCCCGAGACGTGCCCCGGATGGCCAGCCTTCGTCGCCGGGGTCGTCTGGGCCTTGATCGAGCGCGGATACGACGGCCCCGGTCTCAACCTCGCTATCGCTTCCTGCATTCCCCTCGGGGCGGGCCTGGGATCCTCCGCCGCGCTCGCGTGTGCGACCGCGCGCGCCGTAAACGACCTCTGGAGACTCGCCCTCGACGCGCCGGCGGCCCGCGTCGATCTCGCGGAATCGGCCAGGGACGCGGAAAACCTCGTCGCCGGAGCTCCCACCGGCCGTCTCGACCAGTACTCCGCCCTCTACGGTCAACCGAACTCGGCCCTCATGATCGACCTTGCAGCCTCGCCCCCCAACCTGCACCCGATCCCCCTGAGCATCGCCGATTACGGGCTCGCTTTCCTTGTTGTCGACACACAGACTCCGCATACCCTGACCGATGGCGGGTACGCCACGCGCGTCGCAGAGTGCCGCCGCGCCGCGACCTCGCTGGGCGTCGCGAAGCTCCGCGAGGTCGCGGACAGGCCCGATACCCTCGCACGGGTCGAGGGTCTCGAGGATGCGACCCTCCGCAGTCGCGCACGTCACGTCGTCACGGAGATCCACCGGGTGCGGGCGGTCGTCGACGAACTATCGGGCACCCGCCCGGCCCACGAACGATTCGCGGAGGTGGGTCACCATCTCGATCGCTCTCACGCATCGCTCGCCGACGACTTCGAGGTGAGCAGCGCCACCCTCGACCTAGCGGTTAGCGCGGCCAAGGCGAACGGCGCGCTCGGAGCGCGACTCGTCGGTGCAGGGTTTGGAGGGGCGGTCATGGCGCTCGTGCGGAGAAGCCACCTTGAACCGAGCGCCGCTGCGATCGACCGTGCCTTTCGCGGCGCAGGCCTCGCTCGTCCGCACTTCCTGTGGCTCTAGCGCGACTGACCCTCGAATCCAACGACGAGGGGGGCGTGATCGCTCCACCTGCTGTCCCATGCCTCAGCGCGGTCGACCCGCGCCCAAGCCGCCTCCGCGGCCAGTTGCGGTGACGCGAACTGGTAGTCAAGGCGCCATCCGACGTTTTTGTCGAATGCCTTCCCCCGTTGCGACCACCATGTGTAGGGGCCGTCGACGTCGCCCGACAGCATTCGGTGGACGTCCACCCATCCGTCCGCGAGCCAGGTGTCGAGGTACTCTCGCTCCCTCGGGAGGAATCCCGCCGTCTTCACATTGGCCTTCGCGTTCTTGATATCGCGCTCGGTGTGGGCGATGTTGATGTCCCCCATGACGACGACGCGCTCATGGTCGGCGAGCAGCGCCCGCATATGCTCCGTCATCGCGTCGAGGAACGCGTACTTGTCGTCCATCTTCGGGGTACCCGCCTGCCCGGAGTGGACGTAGACCGAGACGACGCGAACATCTCCCGAGGACGAGGCGACGGTCGCTTCCGCCCAACGCCCCGTGTGCGAGGGCGCGGGGGATAGCCCCGGCAGTCGGATGACGGGGTCGCGCACCTCACCGCGTATCAGGAGCGCGGCACCCGCGCGCCCGGGAATCTCCGACTCGTCGTGGATCACGCTCCATTCCGTCCCGAATGCCTCGTGAACCACGGCGTCGGGGGCGCGAACCTCCTGAAGGGCGACAACATCGGCCCCCACCGCGGCCAGCCACTCGGCGCCGCCCTTGCGCAGGGCTGCACGCACACCGTTGACGTTGACCGTGGCAATCCGCATGAACGCTAGCCCGCCGAGGAGCGCTCGGCCATCTCGACGACGTTCTGAAGCAGCATCGCGCGCGTCATGGGGCCGACGCCTCCGGGATTCGGGGAGATCCATGCGGCGGTCTCGGCCGCCTCCGGGGCTACGTCCCCCGCAACGCGGCTCTTTCCGGTCTCCGGGTCGGTGACGCGGCTGACGCCGACGTCGATAAGGATGGCGCCGGGCTTGACCATGTCCGCCCCGACGATTCCGGGCACACCTGCCGCCGCGACGACAACATCGGCCCTGCGAGTGTGGGCCGCAAGGTCCTTGGTTCCGGTGTGGCAGAGCGTTACGGTCGCGTTGACCGCCTTCTGGGCAGCCATTCCA
>CAZTJX010000036.1:0-11424 GCA_964613755.1 uncultured Demequinaceae bacterium
CGGGGGCGTCCGGCCGAAGGTGGGGGGCTCCGTTTCCTCCAGGGAGAGGAATGCATACCCGCCCACCGCGAGGGCGGCAGTCGAGACGCCAAGCCCGGCCCAGCTTGCTACCTGGGTCGCGAGGATCGTCGTGACGGCGGGACCGGCGACGAAGAGCACTTCGTCGAGTGAGGACTCAAGGGAGAAGGCCGTGTTGAGGGCGTCGTTATCGCGAACGAGGTGGACCCAGCGTGAGCGCGTGTATGTGGAGATGCTGCCACTCGCGGCGAGGAGGGGACCGCAGGCGAGGAGCGCCCACTCCGGCTGATGGGTGAGCGCGGCGGCGATCATGGCGCTTCGGCCTACGATCGCTATCCCGAAGCCCCAACGGAGCGTCGCGGACTGGCCGAAGCGGTCGACGAGTCGTCCCACGAACGGTGCGAGAAGCGCCCACGAAAGAGCGACCGTTGCCACGACGCGCCCGGCGACGGCATAGGAGCCGTACTCGATCTGCACCATGAGGAGGATGCCGAGCTCGGTCATGGCCATCTGGGCACGGGCGAGCAGACCCCAACCGGTAAAGGCCCTGGCGCCAGGGATCGCGAGAATCGAGCGGTACGGAGAGAACACGGGAGACCTCGGACTCTGAGGCGACGCGCGCACGCTGCGCGTCCGTCACGCCACCCGCGCGACGTGACCGGCGCACCGCCCTGAGGCGACAAGCCCATGGTGCCATACCGGGTGACCGCTCAAAAGCGGGCGTTGGTCCACGAGAAGGTGATCGACGCCCCGCAGGAGGCGGATGGGGGGGAGCCTCACCGCGGGACGTCGATCGCGTCGCGCGAGAGGGGGGTCTGCGCGCGACGCTCGTGGCTTGCGCCACGGGTCACAAGGGGCTCTCCCCGGCCCCACGTTTTCGGAACGTGCCGTAGGTACGTGCACGACTCGGTGATATCAGTCTAGGCGATCGGCCCATCGCGTCCAGTCGGATCGAGTGCCGCCACCCACGTCTAGGCCAACTCTTCCTCGCCGCGTCGACGCCGCGCGATCATCACCATGCCGACCCCAAAGGTAAGAGCGATAAATGTCGCCGCGAGCTCGTAAGGGAGGCGCGCGACCCCGGTCGCGGCCAATTCAAGGTCGGTGAGCCGAACCCCGATAGGCGCGTCGTCGTCCTCGCTGAAGACTCCCGCGACGAGGTCCTCCGGGTCCATCCACTGGACCTCGGCGATGTTGAGGACAGTGCCGGGGGGCGTTGAGGGCCTCACTGTCGCGACGATAGTGATGTCAGGCGTCGTCCGGCCACGCGATAGGGTCCCGTCGAGGTCGCACGTGACGGTGCCGCCGTACCCTTCGGCGTCTTCGCCCACCAGGACACATGGGTCGACCCAATCGGGAACGGTCGGGTCGGAGGACACGTCGAGACTGATCGAGTCGACGCGGAGCTCGCTCGGGATCGGGTCGGACAGCACGACGGCGGTCGCGACGCCGTACGAGAGGCTTTCGACGTTAATCGTGTACGTTACCTGCGACCCGCGCGGAATTACCGGAGCGTCGGCCGTCTTGTTGACGGTGAGCACGGGGGCCGTGGTCGAGTCATCGGAGTTGTTGCTCGGGTCGGGATCCGGTGTGGTCGAGTCGACCGTGGCCGTGTTGAGGACTGCATCGGTGACGGTCGCATCTGCCTGGACGTTGAACTCGAACCAGGAGGTTCCGTCGAGCGGAAGTGTCCCGCCGTTCGAGTCGAGCGTGCACAGCGGTGTGGTCGGGTCGCCGCCCTCCTGAATACACGTCCATGTGTCGCCCGCGGCCGCCGTGACGTTTGCGAGCGTGGGATCGAACGTCAGGCCGCCGGGGAGCGTGTCGTGGACCACCACGTCGAGCGCGTCGGACGGCCCCGAGTTCTCCACCTCGACGCGGAAGCGACCCGTGCCGTTGGCCGGGATATCGACCGAGACGGTGGATTTACTCAGTGAGAGGTCTGCGCTCGTATTAACGGGGTCGGAGGTGTCGTCGGTGTTGTTGTCGGGGTCGGGGTCGGGGGTCGAATGGGCGACTGTGGCGGTGTTGTCGACATTTCCCGTCACGGTGGGCAGCACCGTGGCGCTCACGGTGAGTGTGGACGTTGAACCCGCGACCGCGAGGGCCGATGTCGACCAGGTACAGACGAGGACTCCTCCACCCGTCACGGGATCACAGGTCCATCCGGCACCAGAGGTAGCGACGGTCGACCAATCGACCGTGTTGGGAAGCGTGTCTGTCACCACGAACGGCGCGACCGCGATGGACGGGCCGTGGTTGGTCGCATTCACGTTCCACGTGATCGTCTCTCCGGCCGTGAACGGGCCGCCCACAGAGGTCTTGATGAGCTCGACATCGGCGACGATGACCGTCGATGCGGGGTCACTATCCTCGTTGTTCGTCGTGTCCGGATCGAACGTCCGGGCCGAGACGGTCGCTTCGTTGGTGAAATCCGTCGCGTCGACGACGTCGGCCGCAAGCGTGACATTGACGGTAATGATTGGCAATGCGCCGTTCGTCGCGACGGGCCCCGTGTGGGTGAAGGTCACCTGGCCCGGAACCGACGTGTCGTCCGACCAGTCCGTTCCCGTGAATCCGGTGTAGACCGCGTCGGGCGGAAGCGTGTCGACCACGACGATGGGGCCGACGGCGGTGTCGGATGACGCGCCATTCGTCACCGTGAGGGTCCACGAGAAGGACGAGCCTGCGGTCGGGTCGAGCGTCGGATCGTGAGCCTTGTCGATCGCGAGATCGGCCTTGTCGATGTGGACAATCGCGAACGTGCTGTCGGTGTACGTTCCGTCGAGGTTTTCCGGCGAGCCCGAGACGTCGTCGACAACGACGGCTACGTCATTCCGGTAGTCAACCGCAGAACCGGTGTTTGCACCGGTCCACGTCGCACTCGCGTCCGGGTGGGCCGTGTAGGTGATGGTGAAGGACTCGGTCGGGGCGAGGTCGGGGAGCGTCGACCAGGTGAGGTCCTGGCCAGCGACGACCGGGTCGGCGGCGGCGATGGAGTTGATCTCCGTAGATCCCGCGTCATAGACCCAGTCCGAGGGGAGCGTGTCGACGACCTCCGCGTTGAGTGCGTCGCTCGTGCCATCGTTCGTCACCTCGATGGTGAAGCTTGTCGACTCGCCGATGTAGGCCGGGGTCGTCGCCGGTGTCTTCGTGATCGTCGGCGATGGGAAGTCCGGTGTGACATCGGCGTCGGCCGTGGGCCCCGTGTACGAGCGGAGTTCGTCGTCGTCGAACCCGGCCGTCGTGAGCGGGTGCGACGTGAAGCCCGTGACGGTCACGTCGTTCGTGAGCGTGGAGGTGTCGAGGTACTCGGAGTCCGCGAGCGCTGCCGTATAGGTGAAGGTCACCGCGTTGCCGGCCCCGACGGCGAGGCTCGCAAGGCTCCACGAGATTGTGCCACCGCCCGTGGTCGGATTCGCGCCGGTGAGCACACCCCCGCTCGCCACGAGGCTCGAAGCGTCAATGACGACGTTGGTTGGGACGACATCCTCGACGGTGACGTCGTACGCGGTGCTCGTCCCGGTGTTCTCGATCGTCACGGTGTAGGTGAAGTCCTCGCCCGGGGCGACGGTGTCGGAGTCGAGGCCGTTGACGCGCTTGACGATGGTGGTGTCCGGCTCGGTTACGGTCACGGTCGCGTCGTCCGGGGTCGTGCCGGCGTCAGGAGTGTATGAGGCGTCGGCCGGGGGGCCAACGATTGCGTTCGTGGTGTTCCAGCGGAGATCGGCGGTGTCCACGAGGTCGAATCCGTCGACGTTGCCTGGGACGTCGAGGATCGTCCCCGTGTACGTCGCGGTGATTGTGCGCGTGTCGCCGTACGACGCGATGTCGCCCAGCCACCACCCGTGGTCCGTGCCACTTGTGGCGAGCGCCGCGCCCGCGCCGGGGAGGTCTCCCATGCAGTCGCCGCCAAGACCGTACGCGCATGTGAACGTCACGCTACCGATGGACATCCCAGCGGGGATGTCGTCGATGAGGGCGGCGTCGTAGAAATTGACATCTGCGGGGAGCGTCACGGAGATGGCGTAGTCGCGCTCCTCTCCAATCGTCCCCGTCGCTTGGTCAACGGATTTGGTGAGACCGGCGCCAAGTACCGTGACGGTCTCGCTGGTGCTACCGGGGTAGGTCGCTCGGTCGGACAACGGGTCGTCGAGGCTGTAGCCGGTAATGGTCGCGGGGTTCGTGTAGGTCGCGAGGCCTGCCGAGAGCGGCGAGACCTGCGCGGTGTAGGTCAGCGTCTGCTGATGGGACGCGCCCGAGAGCAACTCCCCGACGTCCCACACGATCCGTGTCCCTGTGCACGTCGGGTCCGCGATGAACGACGCGCTTCCCTGGCTCGGCCCAAGCGGATTGAGCGTGACATTCGTGAGTTCCGAAGGGACGCAGTCGATCACCTGGGTGTCGTAGGAGTCCGGTCGGCTGTCGCTGATGTAGTTACGGGCGGTGAGCGTGTAGGTCACGGTCTGCCCCGCGTAGACCGAGTCGTCATCGACAACCTTGATGATCTGCGGCGCTGGCTCGATGACGTAGATGCCGCTCGTGCTCGAGATCGTGCCCTGCGTTGAGCTTGAGAACCGGGCGGTATCGTTGCGCCGCGTCCCCGCGTTGTGCGTCCACGTCGCGTCGTGAACGAGGTGGACATACAGGTCCACGGCGAACGTCTGGTCGGACGCGGTGTCATTTGTGTAGAGCGCGGGGAAGAGAACCTCGCCCGTCGAGGTGTCCACGGTGAAGGAGTCTGCGCCGATGGTGAAGGACACTCCGCCCGGAGCCGTTACCCCGCCGGGGTACGACACGGTGACGAGGTCGGGGTGGACGCTCCAGTTGGTCTGGGGGTCGACGAGCGTGTCCCAGATCCGCCCGTTCTGAACCGAGGTATAGGCGGGGATCGTCACGGTGTACGTGAAGTGAATAATCTCGCCCTTGACCGCCTGGTTCGTCGCATTGTCCCCGTCGACGGGTGAGGTCACCGTCTTGGCGATCGTTGCGGACGGTAGGACGACCGACGAGTCATCGCGCGTGTACGTACCCGGCGTGTTCCATGGGATGGGGGGAGTCGCCCCGGCGTGGGAGACGTCGTAGGAATCGGTCGGGTAATAGTCCTGGGACCACGTGCCCAGCGGTTCGGTATTGATGTCCGCGGAGTAGCTGATGATCGACGCGTCGTTGTCGTGCGTCGTCGAGACGGACGTCCCAACGGGGATCGTCACGGTGTAGTTCAGCGTCTTCTCGGCGCGCGACGTGGCGCCGTTGTAGGGGACGCCGATACCCGTCCACACGATCACGGACCGGGAGGCAAGCGTCGGGTCCATGATCGGTCCGAGATATGAAGCCTCGCCCGGGTAGCCGTCGTCGGCCCCCCCGGGATCGGCGGCGTAACCGCCGTCGGTGATGTCGGAGACGTCGGCCGCGGTAATCCCAGGGGGCAGGACGTCCCACACGGTCGCGTTGGTCGCCTCGTACGGCATGGTCGTGAGGTCCACCCGGTACCGGACCTTCTCGCCCTCGCGCACGAGGATGCCGTCCCTATTCGAGGCGAACTCGTTCCCGTCTGGATCGTCCTCGGTGAAGCCAGGAAGGGGGCCCGTGCGGGTGTAGTCCGCCGGATAGCTGGGCGCGACGCTCCCGTTCGGTAGCACGTACTCAACACCCTTGACGAGTTCGAGTTCGGGATCGATGAGGATCGCGGCCTCTTCCCGAAGGAAGTACAGGTCTCCTTCGACATTCTGCTGGCGGTACTTCATGAGATTCTCGGGCTTGTCGAGCAGGGCAATATCGGGGCCGGTCGAGGGGCCATCGACCGTCGCCCAGAGGTGAGCCGTGAACGTGGATCCTCGCGGGACGTAGAGGTCGCCGCCGTCTCCTAGGGTGCCGAGCTTCCATTCGAGGCGGCCGTTCGTCGCGTCGAGCGTGGTCGGGATCACCGGGCCGACGCTGCCGGTGATGACGGCGTAGCCCGCGTAGGTCAGGCCGACGGGAAGGAAGTCCGTGACCACGGGGTTGCGGACGTCGATCGACGTCGGGAAGGTGACGGACAGTTCGAAGCATGCCGTGTCGCCGAATCGATAGTCGTCGGCGACGTCCTCGTTCCATGTGGCGGTGCCCGAGGTGCACGGGTCAACGCCTGGGGCGAGGCTCGGGATCACGTCGACGCGATCCATGACGCGCTTGTTGATTGTCGTGAAATCCGTGGGCAGGCTCTCGCCCGAGTCGTCCCACACGTTCCAGGTCGGAAGGAACCACGTCTCCAGCACGGCGATGGCATCGGTCACCGCGGTGAAGTCGACGGTGTTACCGAAGCCGTCGCCCGACGTCGTGGGCCCATACTCGGTCGGCGCGAGCTCGTACTCGTCTCGGTTGAGCGCGTTGTACGTGATCGTGTGGGTCGCGTTGGCGGGAAGGACGAAGGTTCCCGGAACGGGGTAGGTCGCCGAGGTGGGTTGCAGGATCATGTCCCACGTCCCGTTCGCGTACGCCGTCACCGACACCACGTGCGCTCCCATGACCACGCCGTCGATGGAGGTGCAGTCGGACACGTCGAGACCCGACGCGTTGATCAGCGTGGTCCCGGTCGGCACGAGCGGACAGAGTCCATTGCTCATGGTGTCGGTGAGGACGATGGTCGACGAGTCCATGTACTCGCTCGCCTCGAGCGTCAGCTCGTAGGTGGTCTGCTCGCCCGTGTCGAACGTACCTCCGGCGGTGATGGCCTTCTGGACGGCCAGGTCCATCGCGTAGATGGTCGCGGTGGCCTGGTCGGACGTGGCCCGGGGGGCGGCGGTGCGGACGACACCCTGGTAGTCGCCGGAGACACCGGAGACGTTCGTCCAAGTGTCGCCGTCGACGGCCGTGACCGGATCACCGTGTCGCGTGGATGCGCCGTTGTTGTTGTCGAGGTTCGAGCCCTGGGCAAGGGACTCGGGCGTTGGTGTCGAAGCACCGTCCCAGGTCATGGTGTTCTCGTAGAGCGGGACGGCAGCACGATAGACAACGGTGGTGACGCTTCCAGCGGCGAGGGTTCCGAGGTCCCACACCACCTCGGTGTAGACGGCGTTGAGCGTCAGTCCGTGCTCGGCGACGAGCGTCGCGTCGGCCTCGATGGTCGTGACCGTCTCCGGCGTGAGGCAGTTGGGCGCAAGGAGGGGCGTCGCGGCGAGAGTCGCGGAACCCTCGTACTCGTTGATCGGGGCGTCGCCGAGGAAGCCGTCAAACGTCGAGTTGTCGACGTTCCCGCAGCCGAGGAACTCAAGGCCCGCGGGGATGTAGTCGACGAGGATCGCGTTATCTGTGTCGCCCTCGGTCGTGTTGGTCACCGTGAGCGTGTACACCGTCGTCTGGTCGTGAACCCCGCGCGGGAGTTCGGCTTCCGGGCTCGGTTCGGCCTTCTCCAGTGTCAGCGCGATCATGGTCGTGGCAACCGAGACAGGGCCAGCGTCGCCCGTCTCGCTCTCTGCGGTGACACCGCCGACGCCCGTTGCACCGTCGAAGACGGGCAACAGCGAGGCGGTTCCCCCGAGGGCCGCGTACGCGTCGATCGAGTAGGTGGAACCCACGGGGAACACTGTCGTGACGTCGGTCTCCACGGTTCCCGTGTTGTCGAAGGCGGGCTGCTCGGGGTGGACGACGACGGAACCGCCGAAGGTTCCGCTCGCGGGGAGGTCGGAGACATCCTCCCAGACCCAACGCGTGTGGCCGGCGGGAATGCTCGCGAATGCCGCGGCGGGATACACGACGGGATCGCCAAGATCCGAACTGACGAAGGTGATGCCGTCGGGGACGTCCAGGTAGAACGCGAGGTTGAACCCATCCGTGCCGCCCGTATTGGTTGCCGAGAAGGAGTAGGTGGCGTCATCCCCCGCGAGCACCTCGGAACCGTCGGGCGCGGAGATCGATACGGTCACGCTTGGGGCAACCGCAGAGGCCGGTGTCGCGATCCCGAGGACGGCAAGGGGGGCGACGACCAGGGTAGCCGCGGCGACACGCGCGAGAGACTGGGCGAGCCGTCGGCGCGGCAAAGAACTCATGAGTGCCGCGCCCTCAGCGCGCCGAAGGTAACTTCGGCCCGTGGCAGACATGCCCCAAGGATAGGGGTTAGGGTCCACATACTCCATCGGGTGTGGCGTTTGTCGCATTCATCGTGATCGCCAGGAATCTAGCGTATGCGGCGTCGATCCGTAACGCGCATGAGGAGGGGCCCGGCGACCGCCAACGCGAGAACGTACGCCGCGGCAAAGGCGCCGATGCGTGCCTCGACCCCCGCCGCGACGCCGAGACCGGCGATGACGATGGAGAACTCGCCGCGGGGAACCAGCGCGAGCCCCGTGCGCCACCGGCCGGGCCGGCCAACCCCGGCAAGAGCGGCCGCCGCATAGCCGGTACCGATCTTGGAGACGGCGCCTATAAGCGCGAGAACGAGAGCGGGAAGCAGGACCGGGAGAAGGGAGCGCGGATCGACCTGCATCCCGAAGAAGACGAAGAAGAGCCCACCGAAGACGTCGCGGAAGGGCGGCAGGAGCGATCGCACCTCGTCGGCCACCTGACCGGAGAGCGTCACGCCAAGGAGGAAGGCGCCCACCGCGGCCGAGACCTGAACGGCCTCGGCGAGTCCCGCGACGAGGAAGGTAATACCGAGCACGGTGAGGAGAAGGAGCTCCCGCGATCGGGAATGGAGCGCACGCGATACGCGTGCGCTCAACCGGAAGGCGACGTAGAAGGCAAGGAGGACGACGCCGAGCGCGAGTCCGATGGCCAGGGCGCCCTGGGCGAGGGAGGCGCCGACGAGGAGGACGGCGATCACAGGCAAGACGAAGGCGGTGACGACGTCTTCCGTGACGAGCAGGCTCAGGATAACGGGGGTCTCGCGGTTACCGATGCGGTCGAGGTCGCTCAGCAGGCGCGCGATGATTCCCGAGGACGAGATATAGGTAATTCCCGCGAGGAGGAGCGAGGCCGTGGGGCTCCACCCGAGGAGCAGTCCGGCGGCGAAGCCGGGAAGGGCGTTCGCGGCGACATCGATCAGGCTGGCAATCCAGGTGGACCGCAGCCCGTCACGCAGGTCCTGCGGCGAGTACTCGAGTCCGAGGAGGAGGAGAAGAAGGACCACCCCGATCTCGGCACCGACGGCGATGAAGCCGTCGCCCGCGCGGATGGGGAGGAGGCCTCCCTTGCCGAGCGCGAGGCCTCCGAGTAGGTAGAGCGGGATAGAGGAGATTCCGATGCGTTGGGCAAGGCGACCAAGGAGAGCAAGAACCAGGAGTACCAGCCCGAGTTCGATCAGGACGTCACCGACCGTGGGAAGTGTGCCGCTTGACACATCAATGGTGGCGACGTGGACCCCGGGCCTCACGGTTTATCCCGTCAGGATTCGCGTGGCTTCGGTGACGGCCTCCGTATCGCCCATGACCAGTACCTGATCTCCGGCCAGAAACTCAAAACTCGGACCCGGTCCGGGGACGGCGTGATCTCCCCTCACGATCGCGACGACGGAGGCCGAGGTCCGGGTTCGGATGTGCCCGTCGGCGATCGTCTGTTCGGTCAGGCCGCCCGAGTCCGGCATGGTGACCCACTCAATGGCCAGGCCTTCGACGTCGTGACGTAGCTGCTCGAGCCGTACCGTGATGCTGGTGCCTCCGAGGAGCTCCGCGATGGCGGCGGCGTCGCCCTCGGAGAGTTCGATCGTTCCGACTGCGGCATCAACATCGGCGCGATCGTAGACGACGATGTCGCGAATACCGTCGCGACGAATCACCACTCCTGCGCGGTCGCCCGCCTCGGTCGTGAACTCGTACCGGACGCCGATGCCCGGCAGTTTCGTTTCGAAGATCTCCATGTGCCGAGCATGGCACGCCGGACGAAACGGGGTCTAGGCGTTGCGCGATGACTCGTGAAGCCGATCCCAGCCTAGGCGCGCGAGGAACGGATTCTCCGAGACCGCATACTCCGCCGATGTGAGCAGGCGGTATGCGCATGCCCGAGCGTACGTGTCGTCGTCGAGCCCGCCGTATCCCTCAAGGAACGCATTCTCGCTGCCAGCGGGAAGAGCGAGGCACGCCGCTCCGATGTCGGCCGCGGGGTCGCCCGCGGAGAAGGTGAACCACGTGCAGATGCCGCGGAACTGGCCGCGATCGCTCACGATGTAGCGCGGGTCAAGGTTGCCGTGGATCCAGTGTGGTGTCGCACTGGACCCGGCCTCCACGCCCTTAGCCCACAGGGCGTCAAGAGCCTTCGGGTCGAGTGTGAACCCGCCTTCGTCCGCCAGAGCGATTGCCGTAGCACGGGTGCTCTCCCAGTGTGCGGTGAGCGAGGCGAGGGGCTTCGAGGTGCTCGCATGCGGGGGCGCATCGGAGGGAGCGGGCTGATGGACCTGACGTAAGGCGCGGCCGAGCGCCGGGCTCGCTCCTTCGTCGAGTTCGACGATCGTGGCGTTCGAGCCGGGGAGCCAGGGGGCGATCTCCCAGTGGGTTGGATACTCGGCAGTGGGCTTGCCGGTCAGGAGGGGGACGCCCGCGGGGAAGGTCCATGTACGTGAGGCGGTTGGGAGCCAACGCCCGGACTCCTCGACGAGGGGGTCAAGATCGAGGGTGGTGGGAAAGTTGCCGCTCAACCGCTCGCCGAGGCGGAACGTGACGTGATCGTCGAACGACAGGCGGCGCCCAATGTCGAATTCGGCGAGATGGGGAAACTGTTCACGCACCAAGGCGCTCGCGAGCGCTTCGTCGACGGCGAGCCGCCGGTCCCCCGTACCTCCCGGTGCGGACCCCGCCCTTCAACCTTATCCGCAGGAGGATCAACCCTCCAGCGGAAACGGGCTCCGGACGAGCGCTGCGAAGGTGGCACGGCTAGGTGGGGAGCGTTACTCGGAACGTCGCTCCCTGGCCCGCACCTCCCGACATCGCGGTGACGTCCCCTCCGTGAGCCCGGGCCATCCCACGCGCGATCGTCAGGCCGATTCCCCTACCGGCCGGATGGGAGGCGTCGGGAAGCCGGTAAAACCTCTCGAAAATGCGGTCGACCTGATCGGGGGGAATCCCGCTCCCGGTGTCGGCGATGGCGATCCACGCCGTGCCGTCGCTGACGCCCCCCGTCACGGTGACGGAACCACCGTCGGGGGTGTGCGTCATGGCGTTCCCCAGCACATTCGTCAGGATCTGTGTCACGCGGTCGGGGTCGGCCCGAACAGGAATGGGCGGAATCTCGGAGAGAACGAGCGCGACGCCCTTGTCCTCGAACTGGGACGAGAGGCGCTCGGAGGCCGAACGGGCGATCGTGCCGAGATCGATGTCCGTGACGCGCAGCGGAATGGCACTCTCCTCGGCCTGGGACAGGAGAGTGAGGTCGTCGGCGAGGCGATGGAGTCGAGAGGCCTCGTCAGCGATGCGTGCGAACACCTCGGGATCGGGGGCG
>CAZTJX010000037.1:0-3388 GCA_964613755.1 uncultured Demequinaceae bacterium
CGGCTCGAGGCCGAACTCCTCGCCGATTCCCGCGCGGGGGGCAGGGGCGGTCTGGATGACGACGTGCTTGGTCGGGTCCTTGATGGCGGCCCAGACCTGGTCCGTGTTGTCGACGGCGGTCAGGGCACCGGTGGGGCAGCGGTTGATGCACTGGCCGCAGTTGACGCAGTTGACCTCGGACAGGGCGGTGTCGAGGTAGGTGCCGACCTCGGTCTTGTCGCCGCGGCCGAGGACGCCGAGGTCGCCGATCCCCTGAAGCTCGACGCAGGTGCGCACGCAGCGAAGGCACTGGATGCACTTGTCCATATCACGAACGATGGACGGACCAAGGTTGTCGAGGCAGGAGGTCGGTTCGGTCTTGTGACCGAACCGGATGTCGTCGCAGCCGTACTGCGCGGCGAGGTCCTGCAACTCACAGTTGCCGTTGCGGACGCAGGTCCGGCAACTGCCGTAGTGCTCGGAGAGGATGAGGTCGAGAACGTCACGCCGGGCCTGGTGGATGCGGGGGCTGTGGGTCGTGATCTCGGCCTTGTCCGTGAGGGGGAAGGCGCAGCTCGCCTGGAGGTTGCGCTGTCCGTCCACCTCGACGACGCACATGCGGCAAGCACCGGCGTCGGGAAGGTCGGGGTGGTGGCACAGGGTCGGGATGCTGATGCCAGCCTGGCGCGCGGCTTCGAGAATGCTCGTGCCCTTGGGCACGGTCACCTCGATGTCGTCAACGGTCACCGTTACCGTCTCAGTGGAAACCTCGGTAGTCATCGCTGGGCTCTCCTCTTGTTGCCGTCAGGCCGACGCGTAGGCGCGGTCAAGGATCTCGGGTCCGAAGTACTTGACCATGGATAGGAAGACGTTGGGACTCGACTGTCCGAGCCCACACTTCGAGGCGACCTGCATCGTGTCCCCGAGGCCGACGAGGTCGAGGAGTTGCTCGGAGGAGCACTCCCCCTTCTTCAGGGCCTTGATGCCTTCGAGGATCTTGACGTTTCCGATGCGGCAGGGGGTGCACTGGCCGCAACTCTCGTCGACGAAAAACTCCATGATGTTCTCGACGACGTCGAGAAGATCGCGGTCGGGACCGATGACGATGACGGCACCACCCGTCGCGACATCCTCGAAGGCGATCGCCCTGGAGAAGTCCGACTGGGGAAGGCAGTGTCCGGAGGCGCCGCCGACGATGACCGCCTTGGCCTTCTCGCCGCCGGTCGCCTTGAGAAGTTCGGAGATCGTCACGCCGAAGGGGTACTCGTAGACACCTGGACGCTCGACGTCACCGGAGACGGAGAGGAGTTTCGGTCCCTTCGAGCGCTCGGTCCCAATGGAGGCGAACCACTCGGCGCCCTTACCGAGAATGGCGGCCGCCCATGCGAAGGTCTCGACGTTGTTGACGGTCGTGGGCTTTCCAAACAGGCCGGAGACGCAGGGGAACGGGGGACGGTTGCGGGGTTCGCCACGCTTGCCCTCGAGGCTCTGGATGAGCGCGGTCTCTTCGCCGCACACGTAGGCGCCCGATCCGAGGTGGATGTGAATGTCAAAGTCCACGCCCTCCTTGCCGAGGATGTTCTTGCCGAGGAGGCCTGCCTTGCGGCGGCGCTCGAGGCGACCTTCGAGCGCGTCAATCATGTACGCGTACTCGTTGCGGAGGTAGATGATGCCCTCCTTGGCGCCGATGGCGAATCCCGAGATGGTCATTCCCTCAAAGAGAAGGTCGGGCCATTCGGAAAGAATGAGGCGGTCTTTGAAGGTTCCCGGCTCTCCCTCGTCGGCGTTACAGACGACGTAGCGGCGTCCGTCGTCGGAGGGGGCGTTCGCCGCCAGCTCCCACTTGAAGCCCGTGGGGAATCCCGCTCCCCCGCGGCCCTTCATGCCGGACTCCTTGATGGTCGCGATAACGCCGGGGGCGTCTAGGGCGAGTGCGGCGCGCAGGCCAGCATCCGGCTCGATCGAGGCCATGGTCATCGGCGTTCGTACGGTCATCTGGCGCGCTCCTTTGGGGCAAGCGTTGAGGGTCGCGTACCCGGATAGGGTCGCCTACCATCACCTGTTCCCTTCCAGGTTACGAGCGCCCGTCGCCGTCCTTCTGGTCCGTAGGTCCTGTAATGCGAAACCTCACTCGTCCGGGAGACAACCCCTCCCGAGATGGCTTCGCGGCGACGGCCCGCAAGCGCGCGTGCGTGCTCGATACCCCCGGGGGTTGCCAGATCTCGGTGCGCCTAGTCGAGATAGTCGCGAAGCACCTGTGAACGCGATGGGTGACGCAGTTTCGACATGGTCTTGGACTCGATCTGGCGGATACGCTCGCGCGTCACACCGAAGACCCTTCCAATCTCATCGAGCGTCTTGGGCTGACCGTCCGTGAGCCCGAAGCGCATGCCGACGACGCCAGCCTCGCGCTCGCTCAGCGTGTCCATGACCTTGCTCAGCTCCTCCTGGAGGAGGGTGAAGCCCACGGCGTCTGCGGGAACGACGGCCTCGGAGTCCTCGATAAGGTCCCCGAACTCGCTGTCGCCGTCCTCGCCGAGCGGGGTGTGGAGCGAGATCGGCTCGCGGCCGTACTTCTGGACCTCGACCACCTTCTCGGGCGTCATGTCTAGCTCGTTTGCGAGCTCCTCGGGTGTGGGCTCACGGCCCAGGTCCTGAAGCATCTGACGCTGAACGCGTGCGAGCTTGTTGATCACCTCGACCATGTGAACGGGGATGCGGATGGTGCGCGCCTGGTCAGCCATGGCGCGGGTGATCGCCTGACGGATCCACCATGTCGCGTAGGTGGAGAACTTGTAGCCCTTGGTGTAGTCGAACTTCTCGACCGCGCGAATGAGGCCCAGGTTTCCCTCCTGGATGAGGTCCAGAAAGAGCATGCCTCGACCCGTGTATCGCTTGGCGAGCGACACGACGAGGCGAAGGTTCGCCTCGAGGAGGTGGTTCTTGGCGTGGTGGCCGTCATTGGCGATCCACTCGAGTTCGCGGCGGTACTTCGGGTCGAGTCTGGTGCCGTCGCCGAGCGTCTCCTCCGCGAAGAGGCCGGCCTCGATGCGCTTCGCGAGGTCCACCTCCTGTTCGGCGTTGAGGAGGGCGACCTTGCCAATCTGCTTGAGGTAGTCCTTGACCGGGTCGGCCGTCGCGCCCGCCGTGACGACCTGCTGCGCGGGGGCGTCGTCGTCCGTTCCCCCGAGCACGAAGCCCGTCTTCTCCTCGGAATCGCCGTCGAGGTCGGGCTCGTCGACGAGCTCCGCGGGGTCGACGTCCTCAATTTCCTCTTCCTCGACGATCCCATCCGGAACGTCGACCGCCTTGGACGACTTGGACGCGCGAGGCGGCTTAGCGCCAGTCGCGGTCGCCGGGGCGTCCTTCGCCGAGGAGGTCTTCTTCGCAGGAGCCGGGGCGTCCTTCG
>CAZTJX010000037.1:3488-7600 GCA_964613755.1 uncultured Demequinaceae bacterium
GCGGAAGCCTTCGCCGTAGTCGCCTTCGACGTGGAAGTCTTGGAACCCGCGGCCTTCCCAGGAACCGTCTTCGTTGAGCGTCCCGTCGAGGCTCTCTTCGGCTCGGCGACGACCTTCTGTTCGTCGTCCGGAGAAGGCTTCTGACGTTTGAACAGGCTCGGCGACACTGAGTACCTCTCGAGAGAATCGGGTGGTGCGCGGGCCGGTCGCCGTCGCGCAATTCCAGTAAATTGTAACGCCCTCCACAAGTCGCGGATTCCCCGAACCCCCGCTCGGAGCGATACACAATGGGAGATTCCGGGCATACGTGCCCCCACTCCCGGAAATCTACGCCGCTCGTCGCCACCCCGGGTCGATTCCCGCGAGCACCGTGCACTCCAGGAGCCCCGCGAGTCGATAGCCAGGCTCCGAGGCGTGGGCGCGATTCAGGAGTGCCCGACATGAGGACTCGTCCCCTTCCCACCAGGCGATGACGGCGCAGAGCGTGAGCATCGGGGCCCTCCGGTTCGCGCGCGCCCGAGCGACGAGCGACCCGCAGAGATCCCACACGGGTTCGACCATGTCTCGCTCGGGCGGACATCCCTCGCCTGGCGAGAGCAACACCCCGAGAGCTCGCGCGACCTGCTCGTCCGCAGATCCGGCAAGAACGAGGGGTGCGAGTTCTCCCCAGCCGGGAAGCAGCGATACCAGAACCGCGTCCCTGACTCTGCGGTCCTGCAGGGAAACCACGAGCCTCCCCGCCTCGGGGTCTGCCGGCATCGCGTCGTCAGCAATCCCCTTGACCGCCGCGCACCACAATCGGAACGACTCTTCTCTCCACTCATGGGGATCTCCCTCCCGGCGACCCCACCACCGGTCCCCCGCCCTCGCCACGCGTCGACGGGCCGCCTCGTCCGCGTGGTACGCGGCATCGGGTGCTGCGGCGAGATCGCCGTGGGACTCGGTCCTCACGCGTGGCCGCAGCCCGATGCCGTGCGGCGCTGCGGGCACAACTCGCCCCACAGCGGGGCAACACGACTCCCTCGCACAACCGGGCGCGAAGAACCTCCCGTCCCGAACGGCCCAACCCTCGGCCTCCTCGACCGCCCCCTCGAGGGCCGGACGAAGGGCGTCGATCGCGGGGCATGAGAGCCGCACGTCCTCCTCCGTGTAGGAGATCATCACGGCGAGCCGCGCGCCCGCGCGCACCAGTTGGGCCGCGATGCTCCTCCCCACTCCGGAGGCGCGGTCTTCCCGAAGGAGCTCCGTACGATCCACGCGTAGCACCGCGACGAGTTCATCCGCGGCACCGATGGCCACCACGACGACACTCTCGCGAGGGGTGTAGCCCAGGAGCGAGGGAAGGGCGGCGATGAGGTCACCGGGGCCGTGGAGAGTCGGTGAGGGGGGCACGCCACTACCCTGAATCCCCTCGATCCTCATCGGCGGGTGGCGGCGCGGGACTGTGGGGGCCACGTGCCAGCGAGCGCCCTGGGGACGCACGATCCCCCCGGCCTGCCCCTAGGCTGGACGCGTGACCGATCAGGCCAAGTGGCGCAGCGAAGTAAACCAGGCGATTCTCGCCACCCTCGCAGAGACCGCAGCCTCACTCGTCCCGATCGGTGCGGCTGGCAAGGAACTGACCCAGGCCATCGCACGGGCGACCGAGGGGGGAAAGCGCGTCCGATCCGCGATCCTTATCGCTTCGCACCACGCCCACTCCGGCGCTCACCACCGCGTTGCCGTCACCCTCGCCGCCGCCATCGAACTCTTCCACGCGTCCGCCCTGCTCCACGACGACGTCCTCGACGACTCGGACACCAGGCGCGGCAAGCCGTCCGCACACCGGGTCCTCGGAACGCTGCATCGCAAGCGGGGCTGGATCGGCGACCCGGATGCCTTCGGACGCGCGGGTGCCATCCTCGCGGGCGATCTGGCGCTCCTGGCCTCCGCTCGGGCCCTCCAAACCTCCGTCGGCCGCCTCCCCCCTGATTCCAGGGACCGGGTCACCCACCTCTTCCTGGAGATGTCAGACCTGGTGACGGCTGGGCAGTACCTCGACATGCGCACGGCGGCTCAGCCGGTCGAGGATCTCCCGGATCAGGAGAAGGACATCAGGGCGACCATGCGCTCCAAGACCGCGTCGTACACGTGCGAGATGCCTCTCGCACTCGGTGCGGCGGTGGCGGGGGCCTCGGACGCCGACATCGCCGCCGTCCGCGAGGTGGGGGTTCCGCTGGGGATCGCCTTCCAGCTCCGCGATGACCTCCTGGGCTTGGTGGGGACGACCGCGACGGGGAAGCCCTCGGGAGATGACGTGCGCGAAGGCAAGCGGACCCTCGTGATGTACCTCGCGTGGACGCAGGCAACCGGACCCCAGCGCACGGCGATTCGACGCGCCCTCGGAGTCCGCGACGCCTCCGCCTCGAATGTCGCAGGCGCCATCAAAGCGATCAGGGCGACGGGAGTGATGGACGCAGTCGAACTCGAAATCGCCACCACGGCGGCGCGGGCCCGCGCGGCGCTCGCCGAACTCGGCCTGGTCCCGCCCTACGCCCGCATCCTCGATTCCATCGCCGCCGACGCGGTCGAGCGCGACAGGTAGCCGCTCCTAGAAGAGCGCCTGGGCGACGCGCCTGACATGGGAGCGATGACCCGCGCGAAGCTCGGCGATGGGAGAGTCCCCCAACTCGTCGTTCGGCGAAAGCATCCACTCCATGGCGGCGTCGTCGTTGAACCCCGCGTCACTCAGCAGTGTCAGGGTCCCGCGGAGGGTCGCCACGGGCGCCAGATGATCGTCCACCTCGATGAGGAAGGATTCCGGAACGTAAAGCGCGTTGTTCTCTCCCCTGCGCACGGCGAGAAGTACGCGCTCCCCCAGGAGATCCCGTACGCGCGATGTGGTGACGCCGAGCCGTTCCGCGACGTCGGGAACGGCGAGCCATACGGTTTCGTTGTCCACGACCCAAGACTACAAAGGAAGCGCGCTCACCGCCGGGCTCGTCAAGGCGAAAATGGACCGAAGGCGTGCGCCCCTCGAGCCCGGATTCCGGGGCGGCCCATACAATGGGTCCGTGTCCGAGACGTTGATCGATCCGCTCGTCGGCCGCGTCGTCGACGGACGCTACGTGGTGCGCGAGTTGATCGCGCGCGGCGGAATGGCGTCGGTCTACCGCGCGACGGATAAGCGCCTGGGACGCAACATCGCGCTCAAGATCATGAGCTCCGAACTCCTCGGCCAATCCGGGGACTTCTCCTCCCGCTTCCGCCGCGAGGCTCGTTCGGCTGCGCGACTCACGCACCCCGGCATGGTGAGGGTCTACGACCAGGGTACGGACGGCGATCTCAACTACCTGACGATGGAGTTCATCGAGGGCCCGAATTTACGGCAGCGTCTCGCGATGGAGGGCACCATTGCCCTCGGCGAGGCCATGCGCATCACGGAGAAGCTCCTCGAAACGATAGGCGCGGCCCACCGCCTCGGCCTGGTCCACCGCGACGTCAAGCCGGAGAACGTGCTCATGGACCCTGATGGCGAGCCCAAACTCGCCGACTTCGGCCTCGCGCGGGCCGTCACCGAGGTGACGGCCACAACCACGGGCACCATCCTCGGAACCGTTGCCTACCTCGGTCCAGAACTCGTCTCGAAGGGCCTCAGCGATGCCCGCACGGACGTGTACGCCATGGGCATCCTGCTGTACGAGATGGTGACGGGGCGCCAGCCCTTCACCGGGCCGTCGGCGATCGACGTCGCCTCGCGACACGTACACGAGGACGTTCCCCTCCCGTCGTCCTACGTCCTATGGCTGCCGCCCGAGTTCGACGCGCTCATCACGCGCATGGCGGACCGCGATCCGCGCAAGCGCCCATCCGACGCCAACGAGGCCCTCGCCCTCGTCCGCCAGACCCGGAGCATGATCGACGAACCCACGCTCGACCGCAAGGCGGATCCCCCATCGGGCTCCCAGGCGCTCCCGCTCTCGACGAATCCGACCGCCGTTCTCGTGGGACCCCCCACGGGCCAGACCGTCACGCTCCCGATCGGGCTCGGGGAGGACCTCGAGGAAAATGCCGACGACTGGGACGACGAATTTCCCCCCACCACGGACAACGTTCCCACCAAGCCCCGGTTT
>CAZTJX010000037.1:7610-11422 GCA_964613755.1 uncultured Demequinaceae bacterium
CTGGGTGGACGCCTTCGGCGACCTGGACGAAGCGGACCTCGAGGAGGACGTCGACGATTGGGATGACGAGTTTCCCCCCACGACCGACGACGTCCCCACCAAGCCCCGCTTCGCGTGGTGGGTGGGCGCGCTCGCGGCGGCGGCGGTCATGCTCGTCGCGATGGGCGCCTGGTGGTACACGGGCTTCGGTCCAGGGGCGTACACCTCCGTGCCGAGCGTCGACGGGCAGTCGGCCGCCTTGGCCCAGTCGACGCTCCAGGAGGCCGGCTTCGTCGTGACCATGCTCGACAAGTTCGACGACACCGTCTCTCCCGGGGTGGTCATCGGTACGATTCCCGCGGCCGATGAGCGGATACCCAAGGGAGGCGCGATTACCATTCAGGTCTCCAAGGGCCCGCTCATGGTGCCAATTCCGACGGTCGTTGGGGTGGATATCGTCGACGCCAAGGCGCGCCTCGCTGACGCGGCTTTCCCCACGCCCATCGTCAACGAGATATGGGACGACGTCGTCCCCGCTGGCGAGGTGATGTCCTGCAGTCCCGATCAGCAGACGATGGCGCGTCACGACGCAACGATCACGCTCGTCGTCTCACTGGGGCCCGAGCCGATCACTATCCCCAACGTCGTCGGAGCGACGGAACAGACGGCGCTCGACACCCTCGCGTTCTACGCGCTCGACGTGAGCGTCCAACGTGGGCGGAGCCTCGACGTCTCGAAGGGGCAGGTGTACAAGCAGGACCCGGAAGGAAACGCCGAAGGTTTCCGGGCCCAGGAGATGACGATTTGGGTATCCGACGGCAAGCCGCTGGTCATCGTCCAGGACTACCGCACGCTGGACAAGGACATCGCGAAGGCCCAGGCGGAGAACCTCGGACTCGACGTCACCCTCAAGAAACTGAACGCCTGGTGTGGCACGGGAACGACCGTTCGCACTCAGAGTATCGACCCGTTCTCCGAGGTGGAGATGGGCACCACGATCACCCTGGGGTACTGCTTCTAGCGCTGCAGGAGCTCCGACACCAGGAACGCCATCTCGAGCGACTGTTGGTGGTTGAGGCGGGGATCGACCAGGGTCTCGTAGCGCGCTCCCAGGCCGGCATCGTCAATGTCCTCCATACCGCCCATGACCTCGGTGACGTCGTCGCCGGTGAGCTCGATGTGGATTCCGCCGGGAACCGTCCCCGCCGCGCGATGGACCTCGAAGAATCCCCGCACCTCATCCAGGATCGTCTCGAACTTGCGAGTCTTGTAGCCGCTGGCCGACGTGAAGGTGTTGCCGTGCATCGGGTCGCTCAGCCACGCCACCGGCGAGCCGGAGTCCCTCACCGCCTCGACGATCGCGGGCAGCACCTCTCGGACCTTCTCCGCGCCCATGCGCGCCACGAAGGTGAGCTTGCCGGGAATCGAGTCGGGGTTGAGTCGCTCCATGAGTGCGAGCGCGTCCGACGGTGTGGTGGTCGGGCCGAACTTGACGGCGATGGGGTTCTTGATCTTGGACATGAACTCCACGTGAGCGCCGTCGAGCTGCCGGGTGCGATCGCCGATCCACAACAGGTGCGCCGAGCAGTCGTAGGCGTCTCCCGTCCGCGAGTCGATTCGGGTCAGCGCGCGCTCGTAGTCCAAGAGGAGGGCCTCGTGGCTCGAAAACAGATCCACGGTCTTGAGGGCATCGAAGTCCCCGCCCGCGGCTCCCATAAAGCGGACGGCGCGGTCGATCTCGCCCGCCGTCTGTTCGTACTTGGCGTACGCGGGGTTGCGCGTGAAGCCCTTGTTCCACTCGTGGACGAGCCGGAGATCGGCGAAGCCCCCGTGCGTGAACGCGCGGATGAGATTGAGAGTCGCGGCGGAGGTGTTGTATGCCTCGATGAGTCGAGCGGGGTCGGGAATCCGCTCCGCCTCGGTAAAGCCAATGCGGTTGACGATGTCGCCTCGGTACGCCGGAAGCGTGACGCCGTCGCGGGTCTCCTCATCCGAGGAGCGTGGCTTCGCGTACTGGCCCGCCATGCGCCCGATCTTGACGACAGGAAGACTCGCCCCGTAGGTGAGGATCACGGCCATTTGCAGAATCGTCCGAATCTTGTTGCGGATCCGGTCGGCCGTCGCCTCCGCGAAGGACTCGGCGCAGTCTCCACCCTGAAGCACGAAGGCCTCGCCCCGCGCCACGTCGGCGAGGTGGCCGCGCAAGACATCCGCCTCGCCCGCGAACACGAGCGGGGGCTTGCTACGCAGCGTTGCTACCGCGTTCGCGAGCGCGGCGGGGTCGGGCCACTGGGGTTGCTGCTTGGCCTCGCATGTGAGGTAGCTGTCGACCCCCGCGGCTGTGAGCGGATCCTGCTTGGTCATGTCGACTGGCCGATGTCCGCGAGCAGGCTGGTGAACCAGGGTGTGGTGATGTCGAACGCCTTGTGGCCCGCGATGCGCGGGAACGGGATGGCCTTGAGCCGTCCACCGTCCTCCTCGTCGTGGCCGACGACGCCCGCCTCGCCACGAAAGGCGCACTCAACGGCGTAGTCGGTCATCGACTTGATGAGACGCAGATCCTGAGCGTTCGCCCGCGCGGAGCGCGAGAAGTACCCGGACTTCTGGACCATGACCTTCTCCGCGCCGATGCGCTCGGCGAACTGCTGGGCAAACCAGAGTCCCGGGTTGATCGTGTCGAGCATGACGTGGCCGAAGGGATCGCGCTTGACCTCCTCGCCCGCCTCCTCCATCTCCTGGATGATCTCGGGCACGCCCGCACCCTCACTCAGGAAGAGGTTGACGTTGCCGATTTCGTCCATCGTCGCCTTGAGGCGCACGGCCTCGGCGTCAAGGTCGTACTTGGCCTCCGGCACGTAGACCCCGTGGATGTCCCAGCGTTCCTTGGTCAGGCCGATGCCTGGCACCCACTCGCACGTGGCGAGCCACTGCCGGTACTTCATGGCCGATGCCGCCGTCATCCAGCCGCACGCCCGCCCCATGACCTCGTGGACGATGAGCATGCGTGGACTCGATCGGTGTTCGCCAATCACGTTCCGCGCGAAGACGCTCGCCTGCTCTGCCGCGCTCCATGCGCCGAGCGACTGCTTGATCGGGACGATGTCGTTGTCGATCGTCTTGGGAAGCCCCACGACCGTCAAGCCATAGCCGTTCATCTCGAGGTACGCGGCCAGATCGGCAGCCGTCGTGTTGGTGTCGTCGCCGCCGATGGTGTGAAGGACGTCGATCTTGTCCTTCTTCAACTGCTCGGCCGCGACGGCGAGGGGATCCTCCCCCTCCTTGACGAGGCCGCGCTTGACGCAGTCCTCCACATTCGTCAACTTGACGCGGCTGTTGCCGATGGGGCTGCCGCCGAACTCGTGAAGAACTCCCGCAGACTCGCGTACATCGTCGCCGATGACGATGGAGTCGCCCGTCAGGAGGCCGTGGTAGCCGTGCTGGTAGGCGACGAGCTCCACCTCCGGTGCGACCTCGGTGTAGCGGCCGATGAGGCCGCCCACGGCAGAGGACAGGCACGGGGCGAAGCCCCCCGCGGTCAAAAGGGCGACGCGACGAACAGACATGGGCAACCTTTCCTCAGGGGTGAGAACTCGCCCCATTCTAGGGGGAGGGCCCGGAGCCTTACTCCCCCAATTCGCCTGGATACTCGCCCCGGCGGGCCCTGTCCATCTCCTTCTTCGCCCGGCCAGCGTCGCGATCGACGTACTCCTGACCCGAAAGCTTCTGGATCGCCTTCATGATCGTGTCGGTCACTTCGCGCAGAGCCTCGCGGTCCTCTTGCCGTCCCTCGTACTCGTGGAAGTACAGCGGTTTGCCGATCTTCACCCCGGTCT
>CAZTJX010000038.1:0-11180 GCA_964613755.1 uncultured Demequinaceae bacterium
GGGTTCGCGTCCGACATCATGGCTCCAGCATGCCACCGTTGCCCGAGACCGCCTCGGCGATCGCGGCCGCAGTTTCGCGGCCGATGCCAGGCACGAGTGCGATCTGCTCGACCGACGCCTCCCGAACCTTGTCGAGTGAGCCGAAGTGGCGAAGAAGCGCTCGCGAGCGGACCGCCCCTACCCCGGGAATCTGATCGATGCTCGAAACCGTCATCGCCTTCGAGCGCCGCGAACGGTGTTGGCGAATCGCGAATCGGTGCGCCTCGTCGCGGACCCGCTGAAGCAGGTAGAGCGCCTCGGAGCCGCGCGGAAGAATGACGGGGAAGGATTCCCCCGGCAGCCACACCTCCTCCAGCCGCTTCGCCAATCCGCAGAGGGCAACCCCCTCCACGCCGAGCGAGGCCAGCGCCCGGTGGGCGGACTCGACCTGGGGCTGCCCACCGTCGACGACGACGAGCTGGGGCGGATAGGCAAACGTGTTCGTCTCCCGCTCGGCGATCGGGCGCGCGGCCTCCTCAAGGTAGCGGGTGAACCGGCGTGTGATGACCTGGGCCATTGCCTCCGTGTCGTCACGCGCGTCGGCGATCGAGAAGTGCCGGTACTCCTTCTTCCGCGGGAGGGCATCCTCAAACACGACCATGGAGGCGGCCTGATTCGTGCCACCCGTGTGCGAGACGTCGTAGCACTCGATGCGCAGGGGGGCCTCGGGAAGGTGCAGGACCTCTTGGAGCGCGGTAAGGGCCGACGAGCGCGCGGTGAGATCCGAGGCTCTCTTCAACCGGTGATGCGTCAAGGTCTCAACCGCATTGGCGCGGGAGGTGCCCGCCAGTTCGGCTTTAAGGCCCCGTGAGGGCACCTTGATCGCAACCGCGCCACCCCGAAGTCCCACGAGCCAATCCACGAGCGTGGCTTCGTCGGAGGGGGGCGAGGGAACGAGAATCTCGGGCGGAACCGCGGGCGCTCCCGGGGCGTCGTAGATCTCCTGTACGAGGCGAGTGACGAGCTCCGCCGGGCCCAGAGGTTCCGGCTTGTCCACCACCCATGCCCGCTGGCCGATGATCCGTCCATCGCGCACGTGGAACACGTGCGCCGCCGCCTCGTACTCGTCGTCCTCCAGGCCGATGACGTCGGCGTCCGTGCCGGGCGTCAAGACCATGGCGTTTCGGTCAAGGACGGCCGTTAGGGCCCCGAGCCGGTCGCGAAGCCGTGCGGCCGATTCGAAGCGTTCCTCCTTCGACGCGTCGTCCATCTGTTTGGTCAGGTCTCGCACGAGTCCCTTGGCGTCGCCCGCGAGCACGGCGCATACCTGCTCAGCCACGGCGCGGTGCTCGTCCGCAGTAGCGCGTCCGACGCACGGGGCCGAGCACTTGTCGATGTACCCAAGGAGGCAGGGCCGGTCGGCTCGCTTGGCGCGAGCGAAGGTGCCGGCCGTGCAGGAGCGCATGGGAAGGACGGTGAGGAGGGTGTCAACAGTCTCGCGGATTGCCCACACCTTCGTATACGGGCCGAAGTACCGTATCCCCTTCTTCCTGGCGTCCCTTGTCACGAAGATCCTGGGGAACTCCTCGTTCATAGTCACGGCGAGGAACGGATAGGACTTATCGTCCTTGAAGACGACGTTGAAGCGTGGGTCGTACTCCTGAATCCAGGTGTGTTCAAGGACAAGCGCCTCGACCTCGGAGCGGACGACGGTCCACTCCACGGAGCCCGCCGTCGTCACCATCGCTCGCGTACGCGAGTGCAGGGTGTCGGGATCCTGGAAGTACGACGAGACCCGGGATCGCAGGTTCTTCGCCTTCCCGACGTACACGACGCGGCCATGAGGATCGCGGAAGCGATATACGCCCGGAGTCGTGGGAATGGCCCCGGGGGTGGGTCGATACGAGGCCGGATCGGTCACGCCGCCAGCCTACGTCGGGATGGGGATCCGAAGGTGGCTCTCCAAGAAGCGTCCGGTGTGGCTCGCGGCGTTGAGGACGACCTCCTCGGGGGTTCCCTCGGCCACGACGACTCCGCCGCCCGAGCCGCCCTCCGGACCCAGGTCCACGATCCAGTCAGAACACTTGATCACGTCGAGGTTGTGCTCGATCACGATGACGGTGTTGCCCTTGTCCACGAGCCCCTGAAGCACGCCAAGGAGCTTGCTGACGTCCTCGAAGTGCAGCCCCGTCGTCGGCTCGTCGAGGACGTAGACCGTCCTCCCCGTGGAGCGCCGCTGGAGTTCCGACGCCAGCTTGACGCGCTGAGCCTCTCCTCCCGAAAGGGTCGGCGCGGGCTGGCCCATCCTCACGTAGCCAAGGCCGACCTCGACGAGGGTACGCAGGTGACGCGAGATCGCGGGAATCGCCTGGAAGAAGTGCGCGGCCTCCTCGATCGGCATATTCAGGACGTCGGCGACCGTCTTGCCTTTAAAGTGGACCTGGAGCGTTTCGCGGTTGTAGCGGGAGCCGTGGCAGACCTCGCACCGGACGTACACATCGGGCAGGAAGTTCATCTCGATCTTCAAGGTGCCGTCGCCGGAACACGACTCGCAGCGCCCGCCCTTGACATTGAAGGAGAAGCGGCCGGGACCGTAGCCCCGGAGGCGGGCCTCCTCCGTTTCCGCGAAGAGCTTGCGAATCTTGTCCCACACGCCTGTGTAGGTGGCGGGGTTGGAGCGCGGGGTCCGGCCGATGGGCCCCTGGTCGACGTGCACGATCTTGTCCAGATCCTCGATCCCCGTGATGCGTGTGTGACGCCCAGGAACCTGGCGGGCCCCGTTGAGAGTGTTGGCGAGTGCCGTGTAGAGGATGCCATTGACGAGCGTCGACTTGCCCGAGCCCGACACGCCCGTGACGGCGGTGAAGACGCCGATCGGGAACGATACGTCGATATCCCGCAGGTTGTTCTCGCGCGCACCGACCACCGTCATCGTCTTCGCGGGATCGACCGCCCTCCGCTGCGAAGGAGCCTCGATCTGCCTCCTGCCCGCGACGTAGGCGCCCGTGATCGACTCGTCGTTCTCCAGGAGACTCTCGACGGTGCCAGAGTGCACGACCCTGCCCCCGTGCTCGCCCGCGCCGGGACCGATGTCGACGATCCAGTCGGCGGAGCGGATGGTGTCCTCGTCGTGCTCGACGACGATGAGGGTGTTCCCAAGGTCCCGCAACCGTGTAAGGGTTTCGATGAGGCGCCTGTTGTCCCGCTGATGGAGACCAATGCTGGGCTCGTCGAGGACGTAGAGCACACCGACGAGCCCCGATCCGATTTGCGTGGCGAGGCGAATCCGCTGGGCCTCCCCTCCCGACAGCGTCCCCGCCGCCCGCGAGAGGGTGAGGTAGTCAAGGCCGACGTCGAGCAGGAAGCCGAGCCGCGCGTCGATCTCCTTGAGGACTTGGACGGCGATCTGGCGCGAACGCTCGTCGAGTTCCGCCTTGGCGAGGAATGCCCGCGCCTCGCGGATGGATAGGTCGCAGACCTCGGAAATGCTCTTGCCGGAAACCAGGACGGAGAGCACCTCTGGCTTAAGCCGATTGCCCTCGCACACGTCGCATGGGACCTCGCGCATGTATGCCTCGTGCCGCTCGCGCGACCACTCGGACTCCGTCTGGGCGTGCATACGCTGGATCCAGGAGATGACGCCCTCAAATCCCGTCGTGTACTGGCGTTCTCGCCCGTATCGATTCTTGAAGCGCACGTGGACCGTGTAGTTGCTCCCGTACAGCACGGCCTTCTTCGCATCGTCAGAGAGCTCAGAGAACGGCACGTCCATCGCGAAGCCCAGCTCGACCGCGAGGGCGGCGAGGGTCCTGCCGAAGTATTCCGACGATGTCGAGGCCCAAGGCGCGAGGGCGCCCGTTGCGAGCGTCAGGCTCGGATCGGGGACGACGAGATCGGGATCGACCTCGAGCCGCACGCCGAGCCCGTGGCATTCGGGGCACGCTCCGTATGGCGCGTTGAACGAGAAGGTGCGGGGCTCGATCTCCTCGAGCGTCAGCGGGTGGTCGTTGGGACACGCGCGCCTCTCCGAGTACCGTCGCGGCTCGATGTCGCCATCGACGGGATCGATGATGACGAGGCCATCCGCGACGCGCAGCGCAGTCTCGATGGAGTCCGCGAGCCGTGAGCGCACCCCGTCGCGCGCGACGAGGCGGTCCACCACCACCTCGATGGTGTGCTTGAGCTTCTTCTCGAGTGACGGGGGTGTGCTCAGTTCCACCGCCTCGCCGTCGACGCGTGCCCTGGCGAATCCCTGCTGCTTCAGTTCGTCGAAGAGGTCCTGGTACTCCCCCTTGCGGCCACGAACAACCGGGGCGAGGACCTGATACCGCGTCCCCTCCGGCAGTCCAAGCACCGAATCGACGATTTGCTCGGCGGTCTGTGCGCGCACCTGCTCGCCGCACTCGGGGCAGTGTTGCACGCCGACCCGCGCGAAGAGGAGCCTCAGATAGTCGTAGACCTCGGTGATAGTCCCGACCGTCGAGCGCGGATTTCTGTTCGTGGACTTCTGATCGATGCTAACGGCCGGAGACAGCCCCTCGATGAAATCCACGTCCGGTTTGTCCATCTGGCCGAGGAACTGCCTCGCGTAGGCGGATAGCGACTCGACGTAGCGGCGCTGCCCTTCCGCGAAGATCGTGTCGAATGCCAAAGAAGACTTTCCCGATCCGCTCAGTCCGCTGAAGACGATCAATGCATCGCGCGGAAGGTCAAGGTCGACAGACCGAAGGTTGTGCTCCCGCGCGCCGCGGATGAGGAGACGATCATTCACGGGACCATCGTACGTGCGAAGACCGACTCGAACATGTGTTCGAGCGAGAACCGCGTTCGGCGTGTCGGGTGTGTAATGGGCCCATGAACCTCTTCGCCGTCACCTACGTCTACGACGACCGCGCCGACGAGCGTGGCGCCCTCCGCCCCGAACACCTGGAATACCTTGAGGCGCTCGTCGCTCAGGGGTCCCTCCTCGCGTACGGCAGGTACGCGGACTCCCGCGCACCCGGCGCGCTGTTCATCTACCTTGCGGACGCCGAGGACGCGATTATGAACTGGGTCGCCGGAGATCCGTTCGTTGCGGCGGGTCTCGTCCCCGAGCAAGATATTCGCCTGTGGCCCGCCTTGGGCCCCTGGCCTCAGTCGCTCGCGTCCGCTACCTGAGCATCCGCCGCGACCTTGCGGCGCGTGGCGATCAGACTCGCAATCGCCGAGGCCGCCAGTGCCACAACGATGACTCCCAGTGAGAACCCCGTCGAGATGGCCGGGATCGCCTCCCACGGGTGACCCCCGTTGATGAACGGAAGCGTGTTCTGGTGTAGCGCCTCGACCACAAGCTTCACGCCAATGAACCCGAGGATCACGGCGAGCCCGTACGAGAGGAACACGAGCCTGCTCAGGAGCCCGTGAACGACGAAGAACAGTTGTCGGAGGCCCATGAGCGCGAAGGCGTTCGCGGCGAAGACCAGGTACGGATCCGTCGTGAGTCCGAAGACTGCCGGAATCGAGTCGAGCGCGAACAGCACATCCGTGGTCCCGACGGCGATCATGACGAGAAGGAGAGGGGTGACCAATCTCCTCCCTGCACGCCGGACAGTGAGCGCGCCGCCATGGTACTCGGGGGTCGATCGAACAACGCGGCGAAACAGGACCATGGCTCGGTTGTCGTGGTAGTCCACCTCGTTCTCCGTTCCCTCTCGAGCAACCCCGAAGGCCGTCCAAAGGAGGAAGGCGCCGAAGATGTAGAAGACCCACGAGAAGCGCGTGAGGGCCGCCGCACCGGCCAGGATAAAGAGACCACGTAGTACGAGCGCGAGCGCGACTCCGAAGAGGAGGACGCGTTGGCGATAGATCGCGGGAACCGCGAAGCGGGACAGGATGATGAGAAAGACGAAGAGATTGTCCACCGAGAGCGACCATTCGGTCACGTAGCCGGCGATAAACGCCGTCGCGCTCTCGCCACCGCGCCACAGGATCATCGATGCGCCGAAGGCCAGTGCGAGGCCCACGTAGAGGCCCGTCCATCGGAGCGCCTGGCGGAAGTCGGGCTCGTGAGGGTTACGCATCTGCGCCCAGAAATCGAAGCCCATCAACCCGACAATCAGGGCGATGGTCGCACTCCACTCCAGGGTTGCGGGCATCGGACCATCCTAGGCGGACCGCGGCACCTCTCCGTGGGACTAAACGCTAACCCTGCGCAGCGGACATCTGCCGCAACTCCCGCTTCAACTCACCGATTTCGTCCCGCAGCCGCGCCGCGAGCTCAAAGTGCAGGCTCTCTGCGGCCGCCCTCATCTGCGCGCTGAGTTCGGCGATGAGACCCACGAGGTCGTCCCCCGCCTCGGCGGAGAGTGCGCGGCGCGCGCCCGACCCGGGACCACCGCCGGAGGCATCGGTTCGCGCTCCTGCCGCGACGAAGGTCTGTTCGGTGTCGGCCTCCTCGCGCGCGAGCATCTCCGTGATGTCGGCGATCTTCTTTCGTAGGGGCTCCGGATCGACGCCCCTTTCTTTGTTGTAGGCGATCTGGATGTCTCGGCGCCTGTTGGTCTCATCGATCGCCCGCGCCATAGAGTCCGTGATCGAATCCGCGTACATGTGGACGGCCCCCGAGACGTTCCGTGCCGCGCGCCCGATCGTCTGGATCAGTGAAGTGCCGGAGCGGAGGAACCCCTCCTTGTCGGCGTCGAGGATCGCCACGAGCGACACCTCGGGAAGGTCGAGGCCCTCCCTCAGCAGGTTGATGCCCACAAGTACGTCGAACTTCCCCTGACGGAGTTCGCGAAGGAGTTCGACCCGCCGGAGCGTGTCCACATCGGAGTGCAGATACTCGACACGCACCCCCTTGTCGGCGAGGAAGGCCGTCAGGTCCTCGGCCATACGCTTGGTCAGGGTCGTCACGAGGACCCGTTCTCCCGCCGCCTCTCGGGCCCTAATCTCTCCCAGCAGGTCGTCGATCTGACCCTTGGTCGGCTTGACCACGATTCCCGGGTCTACGAGGCCCGTCGGCCGAATGATCTGTTGAACGAAGTCGTCGGCCCGTTCCAGTTCGTACGTTCCCGGCGTTGCCGAGAGATACACGGTCTGCCCGATTCGATCCTGGAACTCCTCAAACGTGAGCGGTCGATTGTCGAGCGCGGAGGGCAGGCGGAATCCGTGTTCGACAAGGGTTCGCTTTCGCGAGGAGTCCCCCTGGTACATCGCGCCGATCTGCGGCACGGTCACATGTGACTCGTCGATGACCATGAGGAAGTCGTCGGGGAAGTAGTCGAGCAGCGTGTGCGGCGGGGTTCCCTCGGCGCGACCCTCGATGTGGCGCGAGTAGTTCTCGATTCCCGAACACATCCCGACGTTTCGCAGCATGTCGAGATCGAAGTTTGTACGCATCTCGAGTCGCTGCGCCTCCAGGAGCTTGTCCTGGCCGCGCAGTTCGGTGAGACGCTCGGCAAGCTCCTCCTGAATGGCGCGGATCGCGTTGTTCATACGCTCAGGGCTTGCCGCGTAGTGAGAGGCGGGGAAGACGTGGACTTGATCTCGCTTCTTAACCACGTTCCCCGTGAGTGGGTGAAGCGTGTGAAGGGCCTCAATCTGGTCACCGAACATCTCGATTCGGATCGCAAGTTCCTCGTAGACCGGGATGATCTCGACCGTATCGCCGCGGACGCGAAACGTGCCGCGGGTGAAGGCAAGATCGTTTCGCGTGTATTGCATGCGCACGAACTGGCGTAGCAGGGTATCTCGATCGATCCGCTGTCCAACCTCGAGGGTCGCCATTCCCTTGAGGTACTCCTCCGGGGTCCCCAGACCATAGATGCACGACACGGACGATACGACCACGACGTCGCGGCGGGTCAGCAGGGAATTCGTCGCGGAATATCGCAGGCGCTCGACTTCCTCGTTAATCGAACTGTCCTTCTCGATGAAGGTATCCGTCTGGGGAACGTACGCCTCTGGCTGGTAGTAGTCGTAGTAGGAGACGAAATACTCGACGGCGTTGTCGGGCAGAAGCTCGCGGAACTCGTTGGCAAGTTGCGCGGCCAGGGTCTTGTTGTGGGCGAGGACGAGCGTCGGCCGTTGCAGGCGCTCGATGAGCCAGGCGGTCGTGGCCGACTTCCCCGTCCCGGTCGCCCCAAGGAGGACGACGTCCCTCTCCCCCGCCCTGATCCGCCGCTCGAGTTCATCGATCGCGGTGGGCTGATCGCCCGAGGGGCTGAAATCGGCGACGACGCGGAAGGGCTCCTCGGAACGCCTAAGGTCGGTTTCGGTCACCGTCTCAGGCTACGTCAGCGCGCCGACATGGGAACGTGAGCCTCCCAGAAGCGATCAACCTCGGCTCGGAGGGTGTCCACTGCTCCCCCTCCATCGAGGATGGCGTCTGCCCACTTCTCCCGTTCCTCGTCACTCACTTGCGCGGCGATGCGAGCCGCAGCCTGCTTACTCGTAAGCCCTCTCTCCTTCACGAGCCGCGCCGTCCGCACACCCACGGGAGCGGCGACGGTGACGACCGTGTCCCACGAGCCGGGCATACCCGATTCGACCAGGAGCGGAATCGCGTGAACGATGACCTTGACGCCCTCGAGTCGCGCCTGCCGATCCGCCGCCTCGGCGAGCGCGAGGACGTACGGGTGCACAATGGCGTTTAGCCGAACGCGGGCATCCTCGTCACTGAACACAATGTCCGCGAGCGCCGCGCGATCGAGTACCCCCCGAGCGACGAGTCGGTTGCCAAACTCCCGCGCGATGTCCGCCAGTGCCGCGGATTCCGGTTGCACGGCCTGACGCGCGAGCTCATCGTGATCGATGACACGAGCCCCAAGTTCGGCGAAGCGCTCGGACGCGACCGACTTGCCCGAAGCGATTCCTCCCGTAAGGCCGATACGGAGCATTACTCTCCGGTGAGCTTCTCCCGCAGCGCAGCCAGACGCTCGTCGGACGCGAGTGTGCCCGCGTCCTCCTCGCCACTTTCGGACGACGAGTACGAGCTCGGACCGGCTGCGGCGGCGGGGCGACGCTTCTTCTGCGTAGGGGCCGACTCGCCAAGTTCGGCCGTGAGGGCTTCGTGCTTGGCCACGAACGTCTTGTGGGAGACCCAGCGGTCGTGGGCCCGACCGTAATCGGCCTCCCACAGCTCGCGCTGTTCGTCGAATCCGTCGCGCCACTCGTTCGTGTCGGAGTCGAAACCCTCGGGGTACTTGTAGTTGCCCTCGGGGTCGTATTCGGCCGTCATGCCGTAAAGCGCGGGGTCGAAGTCCTCACCGTCGGGATCGACGCCCTCGTTAGCCTGCTTGATGCTGAGCGAGATGCGGCGACGTTCAAGATCGATGTCGATGATCTTGACAAAAACCGCGTCATCCGGTGAGACGACCTGTTCCGGCAGTTCGACGTGACGGGTGGAAAGCTCGGAGATGTGCACGAGCCCCTCGATGCCTTCGAAAACGCGAACGAACGCGCCGAAGGGGACGAGTTTGGTGACCTTGCCAGGCACGATCTGACCAATGGCGTGGGTCCGCGCGTAGACGGCCCACGGGTCCTCCTGAGTCGCCTTGAGAGACAGGGAGACCCGCTCGCGATCCATGTCGATCTCGAGAACCTCCACGTCCACTTCCTGACCCACCGTGACGACCTCACCCGGGTGATCGATGTGCTTCCATGAGAGTTCGGAGACGTGCACGAGACCGTCGACGCCGCCGAGGTCGACGAATGCGCCGAAGTTCACAATGGACGAGACGGTGCCCTTGCGGACCTGCCCCGGTGCGAGCGCAGTGAGGAACGTCGAACGCACCTCGGATTGCGTCTGCTCGAGGAAGGCGCGGCGCGACAGCACTACGTTATTGCGGTTCTTGTCGAGCTCGATGATCTTCGCCTCGAGCTCCTGACCGATGTACGGGCCAAGGTCGCGCACTCGGCGCATCTCGACGAGGGAGGCCGGGAGGAAGCCTCGGAGGCCGATGTCCATGATGAGGCCGCCCTTGACGACCTCGATCACGGTACCGGTGACGATGCCGTCATCCTCCTTGATCTTCTCGATCGTGCCCCATGCGCGCTCGTACTGGGCGCGCTTCTTCGACAGGATCAGTCGCCCCTCCTTGTCCTCCTTGGTGAGGACGAGGGCCTCGATCGTGTCACCCACCTTGACCAGGTCGTCCGGATCGGTGTCGTGCCGAATCGACAACTCGCGGGCAGGAATGACGCCCTCGGTCTTGTAGCCGATGTCGAGCAGGACCTCGTCGCGGTCTACCTTGACGATGACGCCGGTGACCAGGTCCCCGTCGTCGAAGTTCTTGATGGTGGCATCAACGGCGGCCAGGAAATCTTCGCTCGAGCCGATGTCGTTGACGGCAATGACGGGGGTCTTGGGGGTGGAAGGGGACATTAGGGAGAAAACTCCGATGGGCAGAAGTCGTGAGATGGACGGTGGACAGGGCTCAGCAGGCCTAGGCGCGCTACGCCGCCCGCCATCGTACCCCCGCAAGGCCCCGCCCGCCAAAGGGGGAGGGAAGCGGCGCGCCCGTTACTAGAGACCGCGGGCGGCGTCCAGAAGCTCCTGCGGGACGAACTTCGTCTTGCCCGCCATCACACTGAAGTCCTCAAGGATGATCTCGCTGCCGCGTACTGCGGTGAACTTCCCGGTGACACCGTCGGTTGCCGCATCGATGGCCGCGACGCCTAGGCGAGTTGCCAGGAGGCGGTCGGCCGCGGTGGGCGTGCCCCCCCGCTGGACGTACCCGAGCACGGTGAGCCGCGCCTCGAAGCCTGTCCTGGCCTGAATCTCCCGCGTCACCTGCTGCCCGATCTCACCGGCGATCGGGTTGCCCCGGTCGTCGGTCGTGGTGTCGAGCGACCAACTCGAATCCTCCGCGGGGCGCGCGCCCTCGGCGACCGCGACGATCGAGAATCCGGACTGGGAACGGTGGCGGTGGGAAATGCGCTTGGCGACCTTGTCCATGTCAAAGGGCTCCTCGGGAGCGAGGATGATATCCGCTCCGCCCGCGACCCCCGCCGCAACGGCGATCCAACCGGAGTGGCGCCCCATGAGTTCGACGACCATCACGCGGTTGTGAGACTCAGCCGTGGAGTGGAGCCGATCGATCGCCTCGGTCGCGATCATCACGGCGGTGTCGAAGCCGATGGATACGTCGGTTCCGACCACGTCGTTGTCGATGGTCTTCGGGATGCCAATCACCGGGATTCCCGTTTTGGCGACCTTCGAG
>CAZTJX010000039.1:0-9703 GCA_964613755.1 uncultured Demequinaceae bacterium
AGCACTCGTGGGCGACCTCATGCACGGAGAGAACAAGGCTCACGCCGTGCACCAATTGGCGAAGGAACGCGGGCTCGACCTCACGCACTCCTACGGATACGGCGACTCGCTCAACGATGTGCCTCTGCTGGAGACCGTCGGCAACCCGTGCGCGATCAATCCTGATCTGCGGCTTCGCCGGTATGCGAAGTCTCGCCACTGGGACCTACGTGACTTCCGCGGTCGCAACGGGACCGGACGGCGCAGCATCGCCGCGAGGACGACGGCGGGAACCATGTGGGCGCTCCTGGCAGTCCTCCGCGTTGTGAAGAGGACCATCGTGGGCGCGCTGCGCGGGCTCGCGCACGGCATCGTACGACGTCGGTAGTTCGTCGCCGCGGGGCGGAGTTCCCTACTTCTTATTGCGGCGCTGGTGGCGCGTCTTGCGAAGCAGCTTGCGGTGCTTCTTCTTCGACATGCGCTTACGGCGCTTCTTGATGACGGAACCCACGAGACCTCATTCTTCGGGCTGGACGAATCTGGCTTTCCTCGCGATCACCCAAAGCCGGGTCCGCGAGACGGCTCCCTAGCCTACCGCGCCTGCGGCACGCCCATCGTCCTCGGCCGGGTAGCTGCCAAGAAGCGCGGCGTTTTCCATGAAGACATCGACGGCCTGTTGGGGGACCCGGAAGGACCGGCCGAACCGGACGGCGGGGAGATCCCCCGCGTGGACCCAGCGGTACACGGTCATGCGCGAGACACGCAGCATGTCGGCAACCTCTGCGACCGTGAGGAAGGAGGTGCGGGCCGCGGGGCCGTCTGCCATGGTTTGTCTCACATCCTTTGACGACGTTCACCGTCACTATCGGCGCGACGTGATCCCCACTGTAGGGGCTGTTGTGACGGATGTGAAGGGCACGACGCATGCGAGGTGGTGCGCATCACTCAGGTCGCACAGTGGCACAGTAGGAGCATTGGGGCACGTCAGCGCTGCGGAGGAGTTGTATGGAACGGCTTCGTCGGTCACGCGCCGCGCTGCGTGAGCGCTTCGACGAAGTCGCGCTCCGATCCCCGGCGCGCCTGGCAATCGCGGCGTTCGCTGCGGTCGTCGCTGCGACGATCGCGCTTCTCGAGATGCCCGTGGCGACTTCCACGGGGGTGCGCGCTCCGCTTGTCGACGCCCTCTTCACCGCGACGTCCGCCGTCTGCGTGACCGGCCTGACCACGGTCAACACGGGAACGTACTGGTCTCCAACGGGTCAAGTGATCATCGTCGTCGCCATCGCGATCGGTGGCCTCGGAATCATGACGATCGCCTCGATGCTCGGCCTCGCCGTGTCGCGACGACTCGGCCTCACGCAAAGGATGCTTGCGGCCGAGGAGAGCCGCGCGTCCGGTCTCGGCGACGTTCGCTCGATGCTCAAGACGATTCTCATCGTCTCCGGGATTGTGGAAGTCGCGATCGCGGCCATTCTCTTCCCACGCCTGGTGTTCCACGGCTTTAGCGTCCGCCACGCGGCATGGCACTCGATCTTCTACGGCGTTTCATCCTTCAACAATGCGGGATTTGTCCCGACCGAGGATGGCCTCGCTCCGTTCGCAAACGACCTCTGGGTCCGCGCACCTATCGCGCTAGGGGTCTTCATCGGCGCACTCGGATTCCCCGTCTATCTGAACCTCATTCGCCGCTGGCGACGACCGCGTGACTGGTCGCTCCACACCAAACTGACCCTCATCATGGTGTTCGTGCTGACGGGGATCTCGACGCTCTCCGTTGCACTCCTCGAATGGAACAACCCGGCGACCCTGGGCAATCACCCCGTTTCGACGCGGCTCTCCGAGGTCTTCTTCATGGGGATCAATCAGCGATCCGGGGGCTTCTCTGCCGTTTCCCACGCGGGGATGCATGAGCAGACGTGGCTCGTCGAGGACGTGTTGATGTTCATCGGAGGGGGCTCGGGCGGCACCGCAGGCGGTATTCGCGTCACGACGTTTGCCGTCCTCATCCTCGCCCTCGTTGCCGAGGTTCGCGGCCGACGCGACGTCGAGGCCTTTGGGAAACGTATTGGGACCGAGGTCGTGCGGGTGGCTCTCTCCGTGACCCTGATCAGCCTCTTCATCATTCTCCTTGGCGCCGGAATCATCACCGCCCAGACGGGTCTACGACTGGATCGGGTGCTCTTCGAATCCGTCTCCGCCTATGCGACCTGTGGTCTTTCGACCGGTATCACACCGTATCTACCCGCCTCGGCGAAGGTGACCATCACTATCCTGATGTTTGTGGGCCGCCTCGGGAGCGTCACCCTCGCGGCAGCCCTCGCGCTGAACCGCCAGCGCCGCGTCATTCGATACCCGTCAGAGAGGCCGATCATTGGCTAACAAGGACACTGCGAACAACGTGCTCGTCATCGGGCTCGGCCGCTTCGGTTCGGCGCTTGCTGACACGCTCGACAACCTCGATATCGAGGTGCTCGCCGTCGAGCGCGACCCCGACGTCGTCGAGCGCTGGTCCAAGCGATTGCCGGTCGTCGAGGCTGATGCCTCGGATCCTCGCGCGCTTGACCAACTCGGAGCGAGGGACTTCTCCTCTGCGGTCGTCGGCGTGGGGACCTCTCTTGAGGCCTCCGTCCTCATCACCGGCAATCTCGTCGATATCGGAATCCCGGAGATCTGGGCGAAGGCCATCAGCACCGAGCACGCGAGGATTCTCACGCGTATCGGCGCCCATCACGTCGTGCTACCCGAGACGGAGTCGGGACGTAGGGTCGCTCACATTGTTGGAGGGCGCATGCTCGACTACATCGAGATTGAGGACGGCTTCACCGTCGTCAAGATGCGACCTCCGCAGGAGACGCACGGCTTCACCCTCCAGGAGTTGGATCTCCAGGAGGCCTATGGAGTTCACGTCATCGGGGTGAAGTCTCCTGGGGTGGACTTCGAGTACGCCACTTCAGAGACCCGTGTTCACCGCGACGATCTGCTCGTCCTCACGGGCGACAGTGAGCTACTCGATCGCTTCGCGCAGCGACCCTAGGGCGCCAGGACCTCCCGTGGCGTTCCCGCGCACTGGACCCCACGCGCAAGATTCGCGGTCGAGGAGCCAGAGATGATCTCGAGGCAATAGCCACCGTTGCCATCGACGTAGAAGTTGATCGTTGGGTCGTCGGACTCGGCCTTGATGATCTGGTCGCCCACGTAGTAGTTCTCGCCATCGAAGACGATGTTGGCGATCACGAGGTCATCGTGGGCGTCTTGGAACTCGTCGATCGCCCTGTCGATGTTGGCGACGTCTTTTCCTGCGCTCCCCGCCCACTCGACTGCGACCCGGCCGTCATCCCAGTTCGCCGCCACCCACACTCCTGCACCAAGGGAGATCACGAGCCATACGGTGCTCCACACCACCGCGAACATGGACATGCCGCGATTGGTCGCCTGCCCGCGCTTGGCGGCACCGAGGCCAAGGATTCCGAAGATGAGACCAATCAACTGGGTCCCGCACAGAAGCGCCGCGATGAGCCCGACGACCCCCATCCAGTTCTTGGACTTGTCCGGTGTCGCGTCTCCCACGGTCATGGTGTTCCCTTTCGTCGATGCCCACCACGCTAGCGAATCGCAAGGGCGTTCGCTAATTCAGGGCCAGGAACTCATGGGCGCGTTTTCCCGCGCAGGAGGCAAATACCCTGGTCGAATGCCCCAGATTCGAGGAGGCGGCACCCAACGGTCGCGCCGCGCCAAGCGTCTCCCTACTATGAACACTATGAGCATCATGAGCACACGTGGCCCCGCCACCCCGCGCCGCGCCCGCCGCGCCGGAACGATCGCCTCGCTCTTCGTCGTCGCCGCACTTCTCGCTGGTTGTTCTGCGGCCGATGAAACGTACCTCGACTCGGGAGGCGACTTCGCCTACGCCGAGGAGGGGTCAGCCAATGTGCCGGCCCCCGACGCCGACCGGTCGAAGACGTCTGACGTCGTCCAGTCGTCCGAGGCCGACCGCGCCGTGATCATCACCGGCTCCATGTACATGACGGTCGAGGACCCGATCGTCGCGGCCGACCGGGCAGCGGGCATCGTCAAGAACGCGGGCGGTCGCGTCGATGCACGCAGCGAGACCGCGCCGGACGAACGCAACGGCGGCTCGGCGTGGCTGACGCTACGGATTCCGTCGAATCGCCTCGACGGAGTGGTCGAGGACCTGCGCGGGCTCGGAACAGTGGATCAATTCAGCACCGACTCCTACGACGTCACCACTCAGGTGATCGACCTGGAGGCCCAGATCTCGACGCTACGCGCCTCAACCGGGCGCATCGAGGCCCTGCTCCTGGAGGCCAAGGACATCTCCGACATCATCACCCTCGAGAATGAGTTGGACAATCGCCAGGCGAGGCTTGAGAGCCTCGAGGCGCACAAGCGTGGCCTTGACGATCAGGTATCCATGTCCACGCTCGACGTGTCGCTCACCACCGAGCCGGTCGTGATCATTGAAGAGGAGGGACCCGAGAACTTCTGGGATGCCCTCGTGTCCGGCTGGGAAGCGCTCGTCGGGTTCCTCGCGGGCGCGGCGATCGTTCTCGGGGTGATGCTGCCCTGGCTCGCGCTCATCGGAGTCCTCGGCCTCATGCTGCTCGTCGTGGTTCGTGCCCGGAAGTCTCGCGCCGCCCGCGCGGCGGACGCGAAAGAAGTGGCGTCCGCGACACGGAAGACGTCGGCCACCCGCAAATAGTCACCTGCACCAGACCGCCGAAGGGGCGGGCTTGCGAAGGACTTGGCGAACGAGTCCAGGCAAGCCCGCCCCTTCGGCGGCTCGGCAGAACTACACGACCGCGGCTACCTTCACCGTCGCGCCAGCCTTCGCGTACGGAACGAGGTTGCCGTCGATCGCCTTCCCGTCCACGGTGAGTTTCACTCCCTTGCCGCCGGAGTTCTTGACCGAAATCACATAGGTCGCGCCGCGAATCTGGCGCCGCACCGTGAACTCACTCACCTCGGCCCCGATACACGGATCAACGATCAGTCCGTCGTAGTCGGCGCGCACGCCCAGGAGGTACTGCGAGACAGCGACGAAGTTCCACGACGCCGTGCCCGTGAGCCATGAGTTCTTGGCTTCACCGTGACGGATCGCGTCCTTGCCCGCGATCATCTGCGCGTACGCGTAGGGCTCAAGGCGGTGCACCTCGGAGATCTCCTCGCGGTACGCGGGCGTGATCTGCTTGTAGTACTCCCAGGCATACTCGGCGCGGCCAACGATCGTCTCGGCGATGATGACCCACGGGTTGTTGTGGCAGAAGATCCCGCCGTTCTCCTTGTAGCCGGGCGGGTACGTCGACACCTCGCCCAATTCGATGTGGTACGTCGTGTACGCGGGGTTCTGGAGCACCATTCCGTGAGGGGTGTTGAGGCGTTCGCGAACGGAGTCGAGCGCCTTAATCGCCTTGTCGTCCTCCCGACCGACGCCGCCCATGATGCAGAAACCCTGGGGTTCAATCCAGATCTTGCCCTCGGGATTGTCGTCCGATCCGACCTTCTTCCCATAGAAGTCGTACGCACGCAGGAACCACTCGCCGTCCCAGCCGTGCTCCTCGACGGTGGCCCGCATGTCGGCAACGGCCTTCTCGGCACGCACCGCCTCCGCCTCGTCGCCGCGTCGTCGAGCGAGCGCCGCGTAGTCGGGACCGATCGCACAGACCATGCCTGCGATGAACACGGACTCGGCTACACCACCCGCTTGATTCTCGGTGGTCTGGAAGGACTCGCCGGGCGTGGACGAGAAGCTGTTGAGGTTGAGGCAGTCATTCCAGTCCGCCCGACCGATGAGCGGCAGGCCGTGTGGACCCGCGTTCTCCAGCGGGAAGTCGAACGAACGCTTGAGGTGCTCCATCAGGGGCTCGGAGAGCGACTCATCGTTGTCGAACGGCACCCTCTCGTCGAGGATCGCGAAGTCGCCCGTCTCTTTGACGTAGGCGGCCACGCCCAGGATCAGCCACAGTGGGTCGTCGTTGAAGCCCGAGCCGAGCGCGTGGTTTCCGCGCTTGGTGAGCGGTTGGTACTGGTGGTACGCGCTCCCGTCCTCGAACTGGGTCGCCGCGATATCGAGGATGCGCTCACGAGCCCGCTCCGGTAGTAGGTGTACGAAGCCCAGCAGGTCTTGATTCGAGTCGCGGAAGCCCATGCCCCGACCGATGCCCGTTTCGAAGTATGAGGCCGAGCGTGACATGTTGTAGGTCACCATGCACTGGTACTGGTTCCAGATATTGACCATCCGGTCGAGCTTTTCGTCGCCAGACTCGACCGTGTAGGAACCAAGCAGGTCGTCCCAGTACGCGTTGAGTCTTGTGAACTCCGCATCGGTGGCCTCGGTGGTGGCGAAGCGCTTGAGAAGGGCCTTGGCGCCCTTCTTGTTGACGACGCCCAGTGCCTCCCACTTATCGTCCTCGGCGTTCTCGAGGTATCCGAGTACGAACGTGTAGCTCTTCGTCTCACCCGGCGCGAGTGTCACCTCAAGCTGATGCGAGGCGCACGGGTACCACCCGGACGCCATCGAGTTCGTGGTCTTGCCTGCGTGCGGGACCGTGGCCTCGTGGAAGCCATTGCCGTAGCCCAGGAAGGTGTCGCGATCCGTATCGAAGCCCGCGACGGTCGCGTTGACGCCGTACACCGCATAGTGGTTGCGTCGTTCGCGGTACTCGGACGTGTGGTAAATCGCGCCATCCTCGACCTCGATCTCAGCGATGGAGAGGTTGCGCTGATAGTTCGTCTGATCGTCTTCCGCGTTCCAAAGGTTGAACTCGACGAAGCTGAAGAGCGAAAACGACTTGGCGGCGGTGGACGTGTTGGTCACCGTCACCTGGTGGATCTCGGCATTGACGTCGACGGGAACGAAGTACAGCACCGAGGCGCGCAACCCGCCGCGCTCCCCGGTGATGCGCGTGTAACCCATGCCGTGACGCGTCTCGAAGAAGTCGAGTTCCGCCTTATACGGCCGGTACGACGGGCTCCACACATCGCCGCCATCGTTGATGGAGAAGACCCGGCCGCCGTCGTCCACGGGCGTGCTGTTGTACCGGTACCGGGTGAGGCGGCGCATCTTCGCGTCGCGGAAAAAGCAGTAGCCGCCGCCCGTGTGCGAGACCAACCCGAAGAACTCCTGGGAGCCCAGGTAGTTGATCCACGGATACGGGGTATGCGGGGTCGTGATGACGTATTCGCGGGCCGCATCGTCGAAGTGTCCGAACTTCATTGTCTGGGGCACCTTCCGTATGGAGCCGACAATCTGGAGCAAGCGCACCCGGACGTGGGAGCGCTCCCACCACAATAACGCAAGCAGCCCTACGTCGCGTCCGCGATCGTCGCGAACCCCGGCCCTAACCCGGCGCACGCGACTCTTCGGGGGTCCGAGATGCCCATCCTGACGGCCGCCCCGAGTAACGTGGGCCCATGCTTCTTTCCGACCGCGACATCCGCGCAGAAATCGAGTCCGGACGCGTGGTCCTCACGCCGTACGAGCCGGGAATGATCCAACCGTCTTCCATCGACGTGCGCCTCGACAAGTACTTCCGGGTGTTCGACAACCACAAGTACGCCGCGATCGATCCCGCCACCGAGCAGGACGAGTTGACGCGACTCGTGGAGGTGACGGGGGATGACCCCTTCATCCTGCACCCCGGGGAGTTCGTCCTCGCATCGTCGTACGAGACCGTGTCCCTCCCCGACGACATCGCCGCGCGCCTCGAGGGAAAGTCCTCGCTCGGGCGCCTCGGGCTGATGACGCACTCGACCGCCGGCTTCATCGACCCCGGGTTCGAGGGCAACGTGACCCTGGAGCTGAGCAACGTCGCGACGCTGCCGATCAACCTGTGGCCGGGCATGAAGATCGGGCAGATGTGCTTCTTCCGCCTGTCGTCGGCCGCCGAGCACCCTTATGGGTCGGGGCAATACGGATCGCGGTATCGCGGACAGCGGGGCCCGACGGCGTCGAAGTCGTGGATGAACTTTTACCGGAGCGACGTCTAGCCGCAGCGCACTGACGCGGACCGGGGCTACTCCCAGATCTTCCAGGGCGGAGAACCGCCCGCCCACAACTCATTGAGGATGATGGATTCGCGGTAGGTGTCCATCGGCTGCCAGAACCCCTCGTGCTTGAACGCGCCGAGCTCGCCCTCGGTCGCGAGCGCGTGGAGTGGCTCCTGCTCGAGGACGGAGTTGTCGCCCAGGTACCGGAACACCTCCGGCTCGAAGATGAAGAACCCAATGTTGATCCAGTCGTCGCTCCGCGGCTTCTCTCGGAACTGGCGGACCATCCCGTCCTCGCCCACGTCGACGACGCCAAACCGGCTGCCCGGCTGCGTCGTTGTCATCGTCGCGGTCTTGCCGTGGGCCGCGTGAAACGCCCTCAGGGCCGCGAGATCGACGTTCGCGATGCCGTCACCGTACGTGCACAGGAAGGGCTCGTCGCCGAGGTACTTCGCAACCTTTTTGATGCGCCCACCCGTCATGGTGGTCTCGCCCGTGTAGGCCACGGTCACCGACCAGTCGAACTCGGCGTGCGAGCCGTGGAACGTCGCGCCCGACGGGTCGCCGAGCTTCACCGTGAAGTCCTGATTTGATGCTCCGTAGTTCATGAAGTAGTTCTCGATGAACTCGCTCTTGTAGCCCGTGCAGATTACGAAGTCGGTGATGCCCTGGGCGCCGAGTACCTTCATGATGTGCCACAGGACGGGGCGCCCGCCAACCTCGACCATGGGCTTGGGACGGAACTCGGTCTCTTCGCGCATCCGCGTGCCAAGACCTCCCGCAAGAAGGACTGCCTTCACGAGTTCGCACATCCAATCGGCCGAGTCGAGGGGAGGCTGCTCCGCGCCCTCATCAGATACGCCGTCAGCCTATAGCAGGGACCGGGAGAGGGACGAGGCAGCTTCCCCTACCGCCGCGGGGTCTGCATCTCGAGCAGGATGGCGTTGATCGTCGAACGGATGCCCGCGGGCAGCGGCGTGAGTTCGCGCCGGTCGAGGTCAGGCCATACTACGGAGCGAAGCCTCAGGTCGAGGGCCTGCATCGCTGCTGCGGACGAACTCCCGATCATGACGTGCGGTTGCGCCTTGACGATGCCTCGGAAATAGCCCAGCAGCGTTCCCACCGTGACGGCCTGCCCGGAGGCCAGGATCTTGGTGACATGGACCGGCTCGCCCTCTCCCGACTCCCTCTGAAGTCGATCGATGGCGTCCAAGACCAAGCCGGCGCAGTCATCCACGTAGAAGTAGTCCCGCCTGTTCTCGAGCGGCACGAAGATCATGGCCGGTGACACCGAGAACTGGGCCTTCGCAACGTGTGAGATCAGGCCCTGCATCTTGTTGAGCTTCTGTCCTGGGCCGTAGAGGTTCGCGATCCTGCCGATGAGACTCGAGACCCCATTCGCTCGCGCGAATTCAAGAATCAGACGTTCGCCCGCGAGTTTGAAGAGACCGTACGGCGAGATCGGTGAGGCCGGACTGTCCTCGGTGAACGGTGGATCGCTCTGCCCGGCGTAGATGCCGCCCGCCGAGGATGCATAGAAGATCGATCCCCGCGGCGCTCCCGCTCCGAGTTGGCCGCCCATCGCGGCGAGAGCGGTCCGAAGCTGATCGAGCTCCCGGTCGATTGCGTGCTGTGGGCTTGCCGTGACTACGGATCCCGCCCCCCAGATGACGGCCCACGGCGTGCCGGAGCATGTAGCCCGCGCTGCGATCGAGGA
>CAZTJX010000039.1:9713-9943 GCA_964613755.1 uncultured Demequinaceae bacterium
CCTTCGGTGGCAGCCTCCCGAAACCGCTCGGGCTCCGCCCACGGCAGGGAGCCGACGTCAATGGTTTGCCAGCCCTCGCGCTTCTCCACCGCCGCAACGACCGCTCGTCCCAGCAGGCCACCCGCCCCAATCACCCAGACGACCATCAGTCGGGGTTTCGCACTCTTCCCAGGGGCCCGTCGGCCTGGTCGTTCGTGATCAGGTACGGCGGCTTGCCCATCGCCATGTTG
>CAZTJX010000039.1:9953-11121 GCA_964613755.1 uncultured Demequinaceae bacterium
GTTGACCCCGATGTACTCGGCGATAATGCCGAGCGAGAACAGCACGGCGCCCGAGCTGAACAGAACGACCACGATCGTCGACGTCCAGCCCTGGGTCGCGACGCTCCCCGTCTCGCGAGCGATGACCAGCAAGATCGCGATGACCACAGCTCCGACGAGGAACGACACCCCCAAGAGGCTGACGAGACGCAGCCCCCGAGTGCCGCTGGTCAACACCATGCGCTTGAAGTGGCCGATGAGAGACCGCCCAGAGTAGCCGGACTTTCGCCCTCCCTCGCGCCTCAGCATCACCGGCGCGGTCGCGGTTCGGTCAACGACCCATCCGATGGCCACGTCGAGGTAGACGCCTGCTCCGCTGTATGCCGCTACCCCACGTCCCACAGAGCCGAGAATGAGCCTGAAGCTGTGATAGTCGAGCGCGTGCGGGGCGGACACCAGCTTCGCGAGGGTCCACTTCGCCCCTTTCGAGGCCGCGTTGCGCAGTCGCCCATGGGGAGCGGCGTTCATCGGCTTGGCGTAGACGACGACACTGGACTCGCGCATCGCCGTGTCGAGCAGGGTCGCGATGGCGGCGGGGTCATGTTGCCCGTCCTCGTCCATGGTCACGATCCACTCGCCGCCGGATGACGCCATCCCCGCGAGAGTTGCGGCGTGCTGTCCGAAGCTCTTGCTCAGCCAAATCGGGCGGACGAAGTCGTACTTGCGGGCGAGCTCTCGAATCACGCGAGCCGAATCGTCGGGCCCGTTGTCGTAGACCGTCAGCACCTCGACGACCCGAAAGCCGTGACCTTCGGGCGTGGTGGTCGCCTCGGTCAAGGGCGCGATCTCGGCGACGAAGGCTTCGAGCGTCTTTTCGCCCTGGTAGACCGGAATCACCACGGAGATTTCGTGTGTCTGATTCACGGCGCCCGCGAGCCTGTCGTTCATGAATCCAGACCCTACCACCGCGCCCTCGGCTGCCAGCGTGCCTTTCCGGGCCGGGCGCCAAACGCCCTCCGACACGGTCGGCGCCGCCATGCCGGTGGACCAACTCCCACCCCCGACAAGGGTCGCGGAGACGATGGGCATGCGGTCACTCCACCCGGTACGGTGTTCCCATGCTTCTTTCCGACCGCGACGTCCTCGCCAAGACCGGGACTGGGCCAAAGGGCGTGCAGAAGCGCCACGT
>CAZTJX010000040.1:0-10875 GCA_964613755.1 uncultured Demequinaceae bacterium
GGTTATCCCGGACGTCAAGACCCCGGAACAGATGGACCCCGCCGGTGTGACGCGCGTCCTAATGTGCGCGGGGAAGCTCTACTACGACCTCGCCGCCGAGCGCGAGCGCCTCGGCGACACCACGACCGCGATCGTCCGGATCGAGCAGTTCTACCCGCTGGGCGGCCAGGCGCTACGCGACGCGGTCGCCCCCTTCGGTGGCGCGGAGCTCCTCTGGGTTCAGGAGGAGCCGGAGAACCAGGGCGCCTGGTGTCACCTCGGCCCCACCGTCTCCCAGGCGCTCGATCGCACCTTCGGAATTATCTCCAGGCCACCTTCGGCGTCGCCGGCCTCGGGATTGACAAGCAAGCACGCCGCGCAACAGGAGGACATCGTGACAAGGGCGTTCGCGCGATGATGAACATCTTCTTCGTCGGAGACGAACTCGTGGGAGGCAAGGGCGATCCCAAGGCCCTCGGCTGGACGGGCCGCGTCGCCGCCCGGACCATGACAGAAGAGAACGACCTCATGTTCCACACACTGAGCGTGCCCGGCGAGTCGACGGGCGAGATGGCCCTACGGTGGGACGAGGAGGTCATGCGGCGCGTGGGTCGCGGAAGCTCCAATGCGGTGGTGTTCGGGATCGGCCGCAACGACGTGCGCCGCGGGGTCAGCCTGGCGATGACGCGCTTCAACCTGGCGAACGCTCTCGATCGGACGCGGGCGCTCGGCTTCCGCACCATGGTGGTGGGGCCCCCGCCGAGCGTGCCGCACGAGAACGGTCCGATTGCCGAGCTCGCCGGCCTGGTCGAGGAGGCGGCCGTGCGCCGCGAGGCCCGCTACGTCGACACCTATGGCCCCCTCGCCGCACACGAGCAGTGGCTCACCGATATGGCCGTGGGGGACGAGGGAATACCCGGCCCGGCAGGTTACGGCCTCATGGCCTGGCTCGTGCTGCACGCCCAGTGGCGCGACTGGCTCGGACTTCCCCGCGACGACTAGCGGCGGCCCCGGCCTCGGCTAGGTGACGACGCCGGCGTTCTTGAGCTGCACGGACAGGTCGTGCGGGCGGCTCGCGATGGAGACGGCGTCGTCGTACGAGATCATCTCGGTCCGCACCAGCTCGAAGAGGTGCTGATCGAAGGTCTGCATCTTGTAGTACGCGCCCTCGGCGATGAGGTCGAGGATGGGCGGTTGCGACGGCGGGTCGACAATCGCCTCGGCGGTGCGGCCGGTGTTGACCATGATTTCGCATGCGAGCACGCGGCCCGAGCCGTCCGCCTTCATCACCAATCGCTGCGAGATGATGCCGCGCAGGGTCTGGGCGAGCGTCGTGCGAATCTGCTGCTGCTCGTGCGGCGTGAAGAAGTCGACGATGCGGTTGACGGAGTCCTGCGCGTCGATCGTGTGGAGGGTCGAGAGGACGAGGTGCCCGGTCTCGGCGGCGCTTAGCGCTGCGCGAACGGTCTCCGCGTCGCGCATCTCGCCGACCATGATGACGTCGGGGTCCTGGCGCATGGCGCCGCGGAGCGCGTGGTGGAAGTCCAAGGTGTCCGAGCGAACCTCGCGCTGGGAGATGATCGACTTGTTGTCGTGGTGGAGGACCTCGATGGGGTCCTCGATCGTGATGATGTTGACCTCGCGGTAGGTGTTGACCAGGTCCACCATCGACGCGAGGGTGGTGGTCTTTCCGGATCCGGTGGGGCCGGTGACGAGCACGAGTCCGCGCGGCTCGAGCGCGAGGGAGCCCACCACCTCGGGCAGGCCGAGCTCGGCCATGGACTGGGCGCCCACGGCGACGCGCCGGAATACCAGAGACTCCATGCCGCGGGAAACATAGGCGTTAACGCGGAATCGTCCGACGCCGGAGAGGCTGAACGCAAAGTCCGCCTCGTGCGTCTCCCGGAATTCCAGGACGAGGTCCTCGGGGAGCACCTGGGCGACCATGTTGCGCGTGTCCTCGGGGCGCAGCGGCGGTACCTGAAGTTTGCGCAGGCGGCCGTCGACGCGGATGCGCGGGGCCGCGCCTACCTTGCAGTGGAGGTCGGATCCGTTCGTGCTCGCCAGGGCGTGGAGAAGCGGGATGACCGAAACAGGCTGATCGCTCACATGAACTCCATCGGCGCGGTCGGGACGTTACTTGAGGCTACTACGCGCCCGGGCGTGTGCGAAGATAGGTGACCGACGCCACGCGTTCCGATCATTACCCCCGCCCCCTCGAAAGGTCCACCCATGAGCAAGAGAGGCCGCAAGCGCAAGAGCCGCGCAGGCAGCAACGCGAACCATGGCAAGCGCCCCAACACGTAGGTCGGGCTAGCCGCTCTCCCGCGCCTCCGCGATCACCGCGAGCACCCGCGCGCGCAGGTCGTCGGGCGCGGACTCCTTGGGGCAACCGGAGACGATCTGCTTGATCTTCTCGTTCACGCGCCTCTCGGCGTCGCACCCGCTGCACTCCTGCAGGTGCTCGCTCACGCGCCGCAACTCCTCGGGCGGAAGCTCGTTGTCGATGAATTCGTAGAGACGATCGAGCGCCTCCTCGCACGACTTACCGGACATCGGTGCTTCCCTCCCCCGGACGAGCGCGGTGGTTCACGATGCCGCGGTCGGCCGCGTAGTCCGCGAGCATCTCGCGGAGGATCTTGCGACCGCGGTGAAGCCGGGACATGACCGTCCCGACGGGTGTGTCCATGATCTCGGCGATCTCCTTGTACGCGAAACCCTCGACGTCGCTGAGGTACACGGCGAGCCGGAAGTCCTCAGGCACCTCGGCCAGCGCCTCGCGGATGTCGATATCCCCGATCGCATCGAGCGCGGCCTGCTCGGCGGAGACGAGCCCCGCCGACGTGTGGGATGCCGCCCGCGCAATCTGCCAATCCTCGACGGCCTCGGCGTCGGTTCTCTTGGGCTCCCGCTGCTTCTTGCGGTACGTGTTGATGAAGGCGTTCGTCTGGATGCGGTACAGCCACGCCTTGAGGTTCGTACCCGTGGTGAACTTGTCCCGCCCTGCGAAGGCCTTGGCATAGGTCTCCTGCACCAGGTCCTCGGCGTCGGCGGGGTTGCGCGTCATCCGCAGCGCGGCAGCATAGAGCTGGTCCATGAAGGACAGCGCAAGAACCTCGAAGGCCTCGGCCTCCGCGGCGTACTCGTCGGTTCCCCTCGCGGCATCCATCGCCCACGAGCCTAGCGGCCCGCGGCTGTCAAAGGTGCCCAGCCGTCCCAGCTCGCCGTCGGGGAAGAATCCGGGGACGACGGCATAGGGGCGCGGGGCTTCCAGCACGGCGGTCACCTAGGGGGAACGGTGGCGCAGCGGCACGCATTCCCGGGCCGCGCTCCCGACAACCGGCGATTTACACCCGTGCGGGGTCGGCACGTCCGGCGGTACCTTAGAGGGAAGGAGGCTCACCATGTTCGTTCGTGCCATTGCTCGACCGCTCCTTGCATCGTGGTTCATCTACGCGGCGGTCGACGCCATCCTCGATCCGTCGCGCCACTCGGCAAAGAGCGCACCGCTCCTTGAGCCGATCCTCGAAGACGCAGGTGTCTCGCTGACCGCCCCTCAACTCACGCGACTCCACGGGATTGCCACCCTCGCCGCGGCCACCACCCTCGCGGTCTCGCGGACGCCACGCACCGCAGGGCTTGCCCTGGCAGGGCTCGCCACGGTGAACGTCGTCGTCGGCGAGCCATTCTGGCGCGAGAGCGAAGGCCCTGCCCGCACGGCGAGCCGCGAGAACTTCATCAAGAACATCTCGCTCCTCGGTGGGACCCTCATCGCCGCGACCGCAGGCAAGCCCAAGCGAAAGAGGAAGGCGAAGGGGCGTGCAGCGAAGCGCGGCGCCCGGAAGTCCTCCAGGTGAGCCCCACGATCGGATCGCCGGGCGTCGGGCCCGGCCAGTTGTGGGATGCACCCCTCGCACGGGGTCCTCTCGACGCCACCGTCGAGGTCCCCGGTAGCAAGTCCCTCAACAGCCGATTCCTCATCCTCGCCTCCCTCGCGAGCGGCCCCGTCACCATCCGCGGAGCCCTCCGCTCCCGCGACTCCAGCCTCATGATCGAGGCGCTGCGCACCTTCGGCGTCCAGGTGGACGACGCGGGTGACGACTGGACGGTCACGCCGCCGAAGCAACTGACGGGCGGGGGGTTCGTGGACTGCGGGCTCGCCGGCACGGTCATGCGCTTCGCCCCGCCCCTCACGCTCCTTGCCAAATCCGCCGTCAACTTCGACGGCGACGTCGCGGCCCGTGGTCGGCCCATGTGCCCGATGATCGAGGCGCTCCGCGCGCTCGGCGCCGCGGTCGACGACGGAGGAGCCGGAGCCCTCCCCTTCTCCGTCTGTCCGCCCTCCGAGATCGCCTCCGAGGTCGAGATCGACGCATCGGCGTCCTCCCAATTCGTCTCCGGCCTCCTCCTGGTCGCCGCACGCCTGCCCCAGGGCCTCACGATCCGGCACGTCGGAACGAACCTCCCGAGCCTGCCCCACATCCACATGACGTGCGAGGTGCTTCGCGGCGCGGGGGTCGAGGTGCTCCAGCCGGACGAGCGCACATGGGTCGTGCGACCCGGCCCGATTCACCTGGACGACGTGCGTGTGGAACCCGACCTAAGCAACGCGGGCCCGTTCCTCGCCGCGGCACTCGTCGCGGGGGGAACGGTGCGGATTCCCCACTGGCCAGCCGAGACCACACAGCCGGGCGCCCTCTACCCGGAGCTCCTGTGCAAGATGGGCGCCGTGTGCACGCTGGACGATGGCGTCATGAGCGTGACGGGGACGGGCATCATCCACGGGATCGACGCCGACCTCAGCCCCGCGGGAGAGATCACCCCCACCATCGCCGCGCTCTGCGCACTCGCCGACGGGCCCTCCAACCTCATGGGGATCGGACACCTGCGGGGCCACGAGACCGATCGGCTCGCGGCCCTCGCCACCGAGATCCGTCGCTTCGGCGGTCGCTGCGACGAGGGTCCCGCGTCGCTGCACATCTGGCCGCCCCGCGACGCCTTCCACGGCGAGGAGATCCAGACCTACCACGACCACCGCATGGCGACCTTCGCGGCCATCGTCGGCCTGCGCGTGCGGGGAACGAGCGTCGTCAACGTGGGGACCACCGCCAAGACCATGCCGGACTTCCCCGAGATGTGGCGCGACATGCTCGCCGCGACCCCCGAGCCCGTTGCCGTCACGCACGAGGCGCCGTGACCCCTCGCGCCCCGCGCAGCTACGACGAGTCGGACGCCAAGATTCGGCCCAACCCCCGGGGTTCGCGTCCCCGGTCCAAACAGCGTCCCTCGCACGACGCCGCAGTACCGGGCTTCGTCGTCGCCGTCGACCGCGGCCGGTTCACGGTTGCGGGGGTGGGCGCGGACCGGGCGACGGTCACGGCGATCAAGGCTCGGGAGCTCGGACGACGCGGAATCGTCGTCGGGGATCGGGTGGACATCGTCGGGGACGTCAGCGGGGACGACGGGGCGCTCGCGAGGATCGTCCGGCGCGACCCGCGGGAGCGGGCGCTGCGTCGCTCCGCCGACGACGAGAACGACGCGGAGCGGATCGTCGTCGCGAACGCGGACCGGCTCGCCATCGTCGCGTCGCTCGCCGAGCCAGAACCGAACCCACGCTTCATCGATCGCTGCCTCGTCGCGGCCTTCGATGCGGGGCTCAGCGCCCTCATCATCGCAACCAAGGCGGACCTCGCGAGCCCCAACGCCTTGGCCGCCGCGTACCGGCCGCTCGGCGTGCCCGTCGTCCCCACGCGGCGTGCGGAGAAGGGGGGCGCGATCGAAGGTCTCGACGACGTCCTCGCCGAGTGCCGCGACCGGATCACCGTGCTCATGGGCTCGTCCGGCGTAGGCAAGTCGACGCTCGTGAACGCGCTGGTCCCCGACGCGCTCAGGAGCGTGGGAGTCGTCAACGCCGTGACGGGGCGCGGGCGACACACCTCGACCTCGGCCGTCGCCCTCCCGCTGCCGCAGGGTGGCTGGATCATCGATACACCAGGCATCAGGACGTTCGGGCTCGCACATGTGGACGCGGACCACTTTGTCCACGCGTTCCCCGACGTCGCCGAGGCCGCCGACGCCTGCCCGCGCAGCTGCACCCACGTGAGCGCCGAGGCGGGATGCGCGCTGGACGCGTGGGCGGACGATCCGGACCGCGTGGCGCGCATCGCGTCCATCCGTCGGCTCTACGCCAGTCGTAGCGCCGCAGACTCGCAGTAAAGGAGTGACACAGTAGCGTGGTGACCATGAACGACGGCGGCCCCTACACCGACGACCTCGAACTGGCGCTCAACATCGCCGACTACGTCGACGCCGTCACCATGGCCGACTTCGGATCCAGCACCCTCCGCGTGGAGACCAAGGCCGACGACAGCCCGGTCAGCGAGGTGGACCTCAACGCCGAGCAGACCGTGCGCGGGATCCTCGAACGACACCGCCCGCACGATGCCATCTACGGCGAGGAGTTCGGCACCAAGGGCGGCGGGCCACACAAGTGGGTCATCGACCCGGTGGACGGCACGCGCAACTACGTGCGCGGAATCCCCGTATGGGCCACGCTGATCGCGCTCCTGGACGAGGGCGATCCTGTCATGGGCGTGGTGTCGGCCCCGGCGCTCGGCCTGCGCTGGTTCGCCTCTCGGGGTGAGGGTGCCTGGAAGGGTCAGCACATTAAGGACGCGACGCCCATCCACGTCTCCACCATCGATCGCGTGGCCGACGCCACGATGTCGTACTCCTCGCTCGCCGGCTGGGAGAGGGCGGGGCTCCTCCCCTCGTTCCTCGACCTCACGCGGGCGCTGTGGCGCACGCGTGCCTTCGGCGACTTCTGGAGTTACATGATGGTGGCCGAAGGGATCGTCGAGATCGCCGCGGAGCCGGAGCTACAGATCTACGACATGGCCGCGCTCGTGGCGATCGTCGAGGAGGCCGGCGGGCGGTTCACGGCCCTCGATGGGAGTCGCGGGCCGTTCGGCGGTAGCGGCCTCGCCACCAACGGCCTGCTCCACCCGACGATGATCGACACGTTCCGGCCGCCCGCGTAGCACGCTCTTCAGCCCAGAAGTTCAAACTCCCCAACGTCGTACCACAGCAGGTCACGCTCGTAGAGGCGCTCTAGGGCGGCGTGATCCCCCGTCGCCGCGAGCGCCGCGTCCTCCGCCGCGTCCTCCTCGTCGACGAAGGCGCACGCGATCCCATCCCGCGCGACCCTGCCCGCGACATCCACGGCGGCCGGGTGTCGCTGCGGGACCACCGTCACCTGGGACCGGTCGCAGTCCGCGACGATGACGACGCGCCTGGGTGCGTGCAGGTCGGTGACGGAGGCGAGGGCGGCGGCGTCGCGCGCCTGTTCGTCCAGCAGGTCGGAATCCTCGTGGCTCGAGACATCGAGCAGGCGCGGCGTCACGGCAAAGCCCGAGCCCGGTTCCCAGTGCCCGGTGAGGGCATCCGTCAGGGCAGGGGGCGTTGCGGGGAAGTAGACGCGCATGGGCTCCAGTCTTGCAGGGGCGGCCGACGGGCGCCATGGTGCCGCCTAGGCGATCGGAGTGGACTGCGTCACGCTTGCGGAGGCCTCGACGACGTGCCGCGCGAGCTGGGTGATCGCGCGCCGGGCGGCGGACCGCGGCGAGGTTTCCACGAGTGCGGCGCCGGCAAGCGTCGCGGCGTCGCACGCCCTGGCGTCGTAGGGGACGGTCCACGTCTCGGCCACGGAGGCGTACCGGGCAAGGGCGTCGGCAACGGCGCGTTCGGGAAGGGCTCCCGCGACCGAGGCTCGAACCTTGTTCACCACGACCACCCGTCGTGCGTCTGCGGTCTCGGGAATCGAGGAGAGATCGGAGATCGCCTGGACCAGGCGCTGAATTCCGAGCGGCTCCGAGGAGCCGACGATGACGATGACGTCGGCGGAGACGAGGGCAGAGAGCGTCGCGGCGTTCCGGTCCCGCCCGCCGAGGTCCTCGGCCGGTTCGATCGCGAAGCCTGTATCGACGACGACGAGTCCCGCGGAGTCTCGGGCCGCCTCCCACACCGCATCGAGGGCCGCCGCGGGCAATTCGGGCCAGCGGTCGGCTCGAGAGATGCCGCTGAGGAGCCGCACACCCGGTCCCACGCGGGCGGCGTGCCGCTCGAGGAGGGGTGTGATCGGCTCACCCCGGAGGGCCGCTCGGGCGAGGGCCGCGACCCCCGGAGCCTCGTCGACGACGCCCAGCGCCGAGGCGACGGCCCCACCGTAGGTATCGGCGTCGACGAGGAGGACGTCGGCGTCGAGCCTGCCGGCCTCGGCCGCGAGATTGGTCGCGATGAACGTTCGACCAGGCGCGCCCGTGGGGCCCCAGACCGCGACGACCCGCCCGCGAGCGCGCTCCGGCTCGTCGGAAGGGAGATCCTCGGACGGCACGTCCTCGATCGGTCCGCCCGAACGTGGCTCCGTTGCGGCCTCGTGAGCCGCGGCCGCAACCTCGTCGGCGGGAAGACTCGGCGCGAGCACCGTCGCGACGCCGAGGCCAAGGAGCACCTCGCGCGCCTTCGCGTCGGAAGGGACGCCCACGACCGCGAGCCCGGCCTTCTCGAGCCGCCGAATGACCGCGCGATCGAGCTCCGCGTGCTCGGACACGACGATCACCTCGCCGATTCCGGCGTGCGCGGCGGCGATTGCCTCCGCAAGGTCCGCGCAGCGACGCGCGACGACGAGGCCAGAATGGGCCCCCACCGCCGTAGCAATCTCGGCCTCGTTCGGGGCGCGTACCGCGAGGATGACCGCCGCGCTCACTCCGCACTCCTGCCGATCCCCACCACGCTGACGTCCTCAGCCTCGGCGAGCGCGGCAAGCAACTCCCCCACCTCGTTCGCCCGCACCAGGACGTAGACCGTCTCGCCCCTGCCGGTGGAGAACGCGCTCGTGTCGCGATCCACCTCGTCGACGACGACACCCTGGGCCACGAGCGTCGAGCCCTGGCCCATCGGTCCCTCCTTCGTTACCCAGACGTCAACCACCGCCCCGGGCGCGATCGCTTCGGCGAGCGGGCTCCCCGTGGTGACTCCCACCGGTCGCGAGGAGTAGCCCTCGGCGTCGGTCAGAGACGCCTCGGGAATGAGCTCCCCTGCGCCGATCACCCGGGTGACGACCGAGCCCCACGGCGGCTCATGTGCGGGAACATAGGTTCCCGATCCCACGCGGACGTGCGCCACGACGAGGTCGGATTCGGCGACGACGGTGCCCGGCGTCAGGGTGTGGCGGGCGGCGAAGTACGGATCGGTACGGTCCGCTCGCGCCACAACCGAGCCGGTCCCCACGGCCGCGAGCGCGATGAGCGCTACACCGATCATGAGGCGAGGATCCGACCAGCGCGGGCGTCTCAAGCGCCCGGCGATCGGGTGGGCGGATGGATTCATGATCACCTCCGGTGTTCCGTGGAGCCATCGTGCCTCGCCCCGACGGAGCCCGCAGGGCCATGTGGATAACCGGGTGTTCTCGCGCGTGCGTGAAAGAATCGAGCCATGCCGCCCCGCTTCCTCACGCTCGCCGATGTTCAGGAGGTCCTGAGTATCACCGCGCCCCAGGCCTACGCGCTCGTGCGGTCGGGCGACCTCCCCGCAATCCAGGTGGGGGGACGCGGGCAGTGGCGCATTGAGTCGACGCAACTCGAGGCATACATCGAGCGCCAATACGAGGCGACGCGAGCAAGGATCGCGACGGAGAACTGACCCCGCCTATGCGGGAGTGCCCTGGCCCTCGGACGCGACGGCGAGGATCTCGGCGAAGGGAATCGCCACGGCGGAACCGTCCGGTGCGTTCACGTCTAGGTGATCCGAGCCGACCTGGCCGACGCGGCCGCGAAGCTCTCCACCCGAGGTGATGACGGTGACCACGGCACGGTCGCGGGCGAGCGCGCGGAGGGCGTGACCCAGGCCAAGTCGAGCGGCCACGGTGCCGAGGCTGGACGCCCGGTTCCCTACCCCTCGGGCCATCGCGATCGCTCCGAGTGGGACAAGCTTCTCGCGTCCGCCTTCGGCGAGGAGGACCCACGCGGCCGTGACGTCGCTGACCACCCCCGACACGTGAGTGCCGCCCCTGAGGGTGAGAGTGACCGCCGCCGATGCGCTTGCCGTCAGGCGCTCCGCGAGGAGCACCGTCGCCCGCTCGGCCTCGGTGAGGTCCCGAACGCCGAGCTCGAACTCGGACGCGTGGGCGGCGGCGAGTTGGCCCTCAAGATCGCTGAACAAGTCGTTCCACCGCACTCCCCCAACCTACGGCACGGCGTTCTTCCACAGAGTGCCTCGTTCGACTGGACAAACAATCGGCATTGTACTACATCTAGATGCATCAAATGACATCTATTGCTATCTAACGAGGCCTTCTGCCGCCGAGGCCGCCGTTGTGCGGGAAGGAAGAACCCGTGAGCGCTCAACTCGCCGAGACGCCCCTCTCTGTCATCGCCGCGCCCCGACCCGGTCCGCGCCCGCCCCTCAACCCGTATACGCGCCCACGCAGGATCCTGGGCGATCCGACGCCCCTCGCGTGCACCGTCGCCAAGACCGCGGTCGAGGTCGTGCTCGGTGGAGGAGGGCTCGATCAGCTCACCCGCTGGATCACCCCGGACATCCGCGCGGCGCTCGCGAGCCAGGGTTCGCTCGCCAGGAGGGCGGGGCTGCGGCTTCGCTCACCCGTCCGCATCCTGCGCATTCGGGTCTTTCGCGCGTCCGACGTTGCGGCAGAGACCAGCATCGTCGTCGACGACGGGGTCCACGTCCGTGCGGTCGCGGCCCGCTTCGAGGACATCGGCGGACGCTGGCAGGCCACCGTCCTCGACGTGGGCTAGGTGGGAAGCCCGGCTATTTCGGGTCCTTGCCGTGGCAGAGCTTGTACTTCTTGCCCGAGCCACACGGACACGGCGCGTTGCG